>PMLI01000228.1 GCA_003158835.1 Acidimicrobiaceae bacterium | reverse complement strand
CGGTGCCCCCGGGGACCGTGGTGGTCCTGACCGACCACCCTGCTGCGGGCGGCCGCCCCAAGCAGGTCAGGATCCGTTTGAGCAGCCCTCCGGCCAGCGTCGTCGCCCAGGGTTTTCAAGGCAGGTCGTACATGGGCGTCGACGTGGAGACCCGGGTAAAGCTGCAGCTGCCCTTCCCCGTGTCGGTGGACGCGGGCCAGATAGGTGGACCGTCGGCCGGGCTCGCCTTCACATTGGCCATCATGGACGCTGTTTCCAACGGGAGGTTGACAGGCGGGCACAAGGTCGCCGCCACCGGGACCATGAGCCCCCAGGGGGACGTCGGCCAAGTGGGCGGCGTCCAGGAAAAGACGGCGGCCGTCGAAAAGGCGGGAGCTCAGGTGTTTTTCGTGCCGCAAGCGGAGTACCAGGACGCGGAGAGCGTGGCCGGCCCGGGCCTGGCCGTCGTCCCGGTCACAACCTTGAGCCAAGTACTGCAAATCCTTCGACAACGCTACGGAGGCGACCTGTCCGGATTGTCCAGACCGGGCAAGGCTTAACCTTCACTGAGGGCGGCGCAGGATGTGCGGATAATGCCATTGTTGAACTGGAAAACGAACAACGGGTTCCACAAACGCACACCGGGCGGACCTAGGCTATTGGGTCATGCCGACTGACCGTTTCCGCCCCCGCCATGGTGATGTCCCTGACATGTCGGCAGACTTGATAGAGGGGCGTCGTTTCGCACAAAGTTGGCGCGGCTACGACCCCGACGAGGTCAAGCAGTTCCTCACCCAGGTGGCGGCGCAAGTTCGAGCGCTGCGAGAGCGCTGTGAGAGCACGGATTCTGCCCGGCGCGAAGCCGAGGAGCGGGCCGCACACCCTCAGATGGACGAAGCCACCTTGATGGCGGCCGTCGGGGAAGAGACGGCCGGCATCCTGCGCAGTGCCCACACCGCGGCGGCGGAGATATCCGCCAAGGCGGAGGCAGGCGCGCAAACGATCGTCGCGACGGCTCAAACCAAGGCCAACGACCTCCTTGCCCAAGCCGAGTCTCTACTGGCGACGCGGACGGCAGAGGCCGAGGCGGCCGCGGCCGAAATTCGGGAAAGTGCCTTGGCTGAGGCCGAACAACTGAGGGAGGCCGCCCAACGGGATGCCGATTCGCTCGCCGCCACGGCGGCGAGCGAATATCAGGAAACGGTGCAAGCGGCCCACGCCTTGAGGGAGAAGATCCTGACAGACCTGGCCCGGCGCCGGAAGCTCGGCAGCGTCCAGATCGAGCAGCTGCGAGCTGGTCGCGAACGGCTGCTGGACGCCTACCTCGTCGTCCGGCGCACTCTTGACGACGTGACCGACGAGTTGCAGAGGGCTGACGCCGAGGCGCGGGCGGCTGCGGACGCCGTGGGACGGCAAAGTGCCGGCGAGCGCCCCGACGGACCGGTCGACCTGCGTCACGACGAAGAGTGGGATGCTCTCAACGCCTTCAGTGAGGCCAAGTCCCCGGCCGCGGCCAGGCCGGTCTCCGGCGGCCAGCCGGGACGGGGCGAGGCAGTTGTGATGGCGCCCAAGGCGACCGACGTCGCCACGACATCGGCGGTCGGCCCCCCGGTATTGGGCCCACCGGTGCTGAGCTCGTCGGTGCTGGGCGCCGGCGTTCTCGAGCCTCCTTCGAGCCTGCCGGGCGCCATCAACTTCCTTCCCGCTCCTGCGGTCCCCAACCATCAAGGAAAGGCGACGGCCGAAGCACCCAGGAACACCAACGGAGGACCGGCGCGGGCGGTCGTCGACCCGGAGGACGCCATCGAGAGCGTCAGGATCCTTCGCCAGGAGGCGGCGCCGCCGAGCTCGTCCGAGAGACCGGACGAAGTCTCTGGTAGCTCGGTAAGCAGCGCCGGGACCGAGAGTGGTGAACCTCGAGCCGAAAGCGGCGAGGCGGAAGCCGAGAGTGCCGACGCCGGAGCCGGAGCCGAGCGAGAAGACGCCGGGACCGAGACCGGCGAGGCCGGCGGTCAGCGTGATGTCCAGGGGCTGTTCGCACGGATCAGGGCCAGCCGTGCCGAGGCGACGACCACGGCCAGGAAGACGCTCTACCAGCAGGACGACCTCGAGCCCTCAGGCGCCGGTCCGGGAACGGGCCACGATCAGGCCGACATCGAGGTCGAGGCCGCCACTTCAGGGGTAGTCGGCGAACCGGGATCCGCCCCCGGCGCCGAGGACGCGACAAGCGCGGCGCCAGAGGGCGACGGACCGGTCCCGGCATCGCAAGAGACAGGCACCGACCAGGAGTTTTTTCGCCGACGCGATGCGATCACGAGCCGGCTCGAGTCCTCCCTGGCGCGGAAATTGAAGCGGGCCTTGCAGGACGAGCAAAACTCGCTCCTCGACCGCCTGCGCAACCTGAAAGCCCCCGCCACGCCGGCGAACATCCTGCCCAGTGCCGAGGAGCATCCCGATAGGTTCGTAGAAGCGGGCCGCCCGTTGCTCGAAGAGGCGGTCCGGGCCGGTGCCGACCTGGTGGCCGCTCTCTGGGGCGGTAGCGTGCGTCCCGATGTCGCCCGCGACAGCATCGACGACCTGGCCGAGGAGCTGGGCAAGGCGATCGCCGAACCTCTGCGCCAGCGCCTGGAGCTCGCTTTCCAGTCCGTGGACGAAGACAACGGCGAATTGGCTGACGCCCTCGGGGCCGCCTACCGGGAGTGGAAGACCCAGCGCATCGAGGCCGCAGCTCACGACGAGGTGGCTGCCGCCTTTTCACGCGGGTCCTATCTGGCCTTCGCCAGCGGTACGCCGCTGCGGTGGGTGGCGGACGCATCCGACGCGCCGTGCCCTGATTGTGAAGACAACGCGCTGGCCGGCGAACAGGTCAAAGCCGAGCCCTGGCCCACGGGCCAGCTTTACCCCCCCGCCCACCCCGGCTGCCGGTGTGCACTCGCCCCCGACGGGGTCGGCGCCGGGCCGGCACCTGTAGGGGCCCCTCGCGCTCGACCAGCCCCTACAGCAGCTGCGGCCCGCTAAGAGACCGCACTGCCTGCGCACGCCTAGGTGGCCCCTATAGGCTCCGGGGTGCCGATGCGAGCGCCGTCTGAACTACCGCGACATGTCCCCATAACCAGCCGTCGGGCCCGATGGACGATCGGCATCGCCATCCTCGTGGTGATCGTCCTGCTCATCCTGGGCCATCGCATCGCCTCGTTCTACACGGACCTCCTGTGGTTCCGGTCGGTCCGCCTCAGCTCGGTCTGGGTCAAGACCATCACAGTCGAGGCCGGTCTCGGTGCCACCTTCTGCGTGCTCTTCTTCGGCTTGCTGTGGGGCAACCTGTGGCTGGCCGACCGCATCGCGCCCGGTACCGCTCCGGCTCCCCCCGGCGACGAGCTCGTAGCCCGCTGGCAGCAATTGGCGGCCGACCATATGAAGTGGATCCGCCCGGTCGTCGCCATCCTTTTTGCATTGATCGGGGGGGTCAGCGCCCACGCTCAGTGGAACAACTGGCTGCTGTTCTCCAACGCAGCTCAGTTCACGACAGCCTCCGCCCCCTGGAAGAACGGCCTCGACCGGCTCAACCACCTGAACGACGGCTTCTACGTCTTCAAGCTCCCGTTCCTGGACTGGGTCGTCGGTTGGGCCTTCTCGGCTCTGGTGGTGACCCTGCTGCTCTGCGTGGTTGCCCACTACCTCAACGGTGGGATCCGCCCCGGTTCGCCGGTGCAGCGGGTCAGCCCCCGCGTAAAGGCCCACCTGTCGGTGCTGCTCGCAGTCCTGGCGTTGGTCCAGGGAGTCAACTACTACCTGCAACGCCTTTCGTTGGTGCTGTCGACCAAGTACGTCGTCGACGGCCCCACCTACACCGTCGTGCACGCCGTGCGCCCGGCACTTATCCTGCTCGTCGCCATCTCGGTCATAGCGGCGGCATTGTTCCTCTACAACGTGCGCCAGCAGGGCTGGCTGCTGCCCGTCGTAGCGGTCGCTCTCTGGGGCGTCGTCTGGGCACTGGTGGCCAACGTCTACCCGGCTGTCGTGCAAGCCCTCGTCGTCAACCCGGCCGAAAACGTGAAGGAAGCTCAGTACATCCAGGACAACATCACTGCCACCACCTTCGCGTACGGCCTCCAGGATGTGACGACGCAACCCTTCCAGGGGAACGCTCCCATCACCGCCTCGGAGGTGGCGGGGAAGTCGTCCCTGGCCGAGGCCAACCAGCAGAGCCTGTCCAACGTTCCGCTTCTCGACCCCCTCATCATGGGCTCGACGTTCACAAAGGAGCAGGGCTTCCGCGGGTATTACAGCATGAGCGGCCCGAGCAGCGACCGCTATGACCTGTCGACGTCACCGGGCGGCCCCAACAAAGAGACTCAGGTGTTGGTCTCGGCCCGTCAGCTCAATTCCTCGGGCGTGCCTTCCAGCTGGGTCAATCAGCACCTGCAGTACACGCACGGGTACGGCGCCGTGGTCGCCCCGGCCAACCAGGCTGGAGTGGGCTCTTCGGGTTACCCGGACTTCACCTTGAGCGGGGTCCCGCCCACCGGGCAGCCGTCGGTCGAGGGGCAACCGCGCGTTTATTTCGACGCCAACTCCCAGGCAAGCACTGGTTACGCCATAGCCAATTCGGCCCAGGCCGAGCTCGACTACGAAAGCCCTAACACAGGCGCTCAGATTTCCAACCATTACGACGGCACCGGGGGCGTGGCGACAGGGGGGTTCTTGCGCCGTCTGGCTTTCGCAGTCAGTTTCGGCGACTACAACATCCTGATCTCGGGCCAGGTCACGGCCCAGTCCAAGATCATGTACTTCCGAAACGTCTCCCAGCGCGTGGAGAAGGCGGCGCCCTTTCTTTCGTATGACAGCGACCCCTACCCGGTGGCACTCAACGGGCGGCTCTATTGGGTCATCGACGCGTACACCACGACGGACAATTTTCCCGACTCCGAGCAAGCCGACATAAGCCGGGTCTCGCAGAACAGCGGGCTCCAGAACCAACCTTTCAACTACGTCCGCAACTCCGTAAAGGCCGTCGTCGATGCCTATAACGGCAGCATGTGGTTCTTTGTCCAGGACCAGAACGACCCGATAATCCAGACCTATGAAGCGGCTTTTCCCAAGCTGTTCACGTCGATGGCCAAGGCGGGCTCGATCATCCCCGGCATAACCGACCATTGGCGGTACCCAGAGGACATTTTCACGGTCCAGACCAACATGTACAGGAGCTACCACCAGCAGATTGCATCGGTCTTCTACACCAAGGCCCAGCTGTGGGCGATCCCCCAGAACCCGGCTTCGGGCGAAGTCGGGTCCGCCACGACCACGGTGGCCACGCTGCCCGGGAGCCTGACGGCAACGCCCGTCGCCTTGCCGAGCGCGTCGCAAAGCGTTATGCCCGTCTACGAGCTGCTCGCCTTGCCGGGACAGACCCAGCAGAGCTTCGTCCTGGTCCAGCCGTTCGTCCCGTCGTCCAGCGGCGACAAACAGACCCTCACCGCGTTCATGACAGCTTCGTCTGATCCTGACGATTATGGCCAGATCACCGTCTTCACGATCCCGGCCGGCCAGACGGTGGACGGGCCTTATCTCGTGTCGACCGCGGTGGCGACCAATAGTTCGATTTCCCAGGAGATCACGCTTTTGGACCAACATGGTTCCAAGGTGGTGCTCGGTAGTGTGATCATGACCCCGATCGGCGAGTCATTGCTCTACATACAGCCGATGTACGTGGAACAGGTCCAAAATGGCGTACCCCGCCTGAACGACGTCGTGGTGGTGTACAACAACAACGCCTACCACTCCGGGTCGGGCTCGCCTTCCCTGGACGGTGCACTGTGCAACATATCCAACCCGGGCAACAGCCGCCCCTTTGCCAGTTACTGCGCCAGCACGACGACAACGCCGACGACGACGCCGACCACCACGCCCGGGCACAAAAAGGGCCAGCCCCCTCCCAAGACCGTCCCTTCCACGACAACGACGTCAACCAGCACTACGCGGCCCCCGACCAGCACGTCGACGACCCTCGCCCTACCGTCCCAACGAGCCAGCCTGGTCCAGGACCTCAATCGGGCACATCAGGATTTCGCTTACGCTGGCGCGGCGCTGAGGCAGGGCGATCTCGCCACCTATCAGAACGACATCCGCGCCGCCGAGGCCAACGTCGCCCTGGCCACCAAGCTGGCAGCCGCCGCGACCACCACCACTACTCGGTCCGCGAGGCCCACGTCGTCCACCGCCACCGCCACGGGCACGACCACCACGGGCACGACCACCACGACCAAGTAGCAACCGCCGGGCCGGATAGGCCGGTACCCACGGACATGCCCCGGGCGCGGCGCCCCGTCGGCCTCTGGGCCGGGGGTGGGGACCGGGAAAGGAACGGTTTCGCCCTTTTCCCCCGCCGGACGGGCCGGAGCAGGACACGGCGCGAACACGTCGGGGGGCTCCGGTGCCGACCGGTCTTCTCCCCCCAACTGGGCCCTGGTAGGCCTCCAGGGCGGCAGTTACTACTTGGCCAGGCCCGCCCCCCGTCCCGGCCGAGGGCCCGGGACGGCTAAGATTGGTCTAGCGGCCGGCGGGCTGGGTCTGCCGGGGCCGTCCCTCCGACGATTGGTGCCCATTGGCCAACCCTCCCAAAGACTCCAAGCCTCGGGTCGGCCACTTCATCGCGGCATCGGTCGGCTGCGTCGCACCACTGGTGGTTTCCCTCATGCTGATAGCGGGGCCCGGCAGCGCGGCCGCGGCTAACCCACCGTTGCAGACGCTCCCCGCCGGGGCGGCCGAGACGACAGCAGCCCCATCGTCGACCACCACCTCTGCCACGTCTTCCACGACGACAACGCAGGCTCTCCCCCAGACTTCGTCCTCCACGACCTCGGTTACGACGACGTCCGCG
>PMLI01000093.1 GCA_003158835.1 Acidimicrobiaceae bacterium | reverse complement strand
GTGCGGTTGATCTCGTCGGCCAGGAGCAGGTTGGTGAAGACGGGGCCAGGGCGGAAGACCATCTCGCTGGTCCGTTGGTCGTAGAGAGGGGCGCCCACCACATCGGAGGGCAGCATGTCGGGGGTGAACTGGATGCGGGCGAAGTCCAGGCCCAAGACCTTGGCGAAAGACCTGGCGATCAGCGTCTTGCCCAGGCCCGGGAGGTCCTCCAGGAGAATGTGGCCCCCAGCCAGGATGCCGATCAAAACCAGTTCGAGGGTACGACGCCGGCCCACCACCACCCGCTCGATCTCGTCCAGGATCCCCCCGCAGAGATGGGCGGTGTCTTGAGGCGTGCGTGGGGGCCCGCTCACAACTGTTCCAGTCTCTGCACCAGCCGGGCGAGGGTCCTGGTCGGGATGCCCGGCGCCTCGGCCTCGGCCGTCGTGGACCGCCCGGGATCGACCCAGGACCATAGATCGAGATCCCGGCCCTTGGCACACAGGATGCTGCGGGCCACTTCGGGCTGGCCGTAGAGGCTCACGCCGTGACGCTCCGAGAGCCTGGCCGCCAGCAGGTGCTCGAGGTGGGGGCCCACGCCGGCGTGGTAGGCAGACAGGGAGGTCGTGGCGCCCTCGAGATCCGACCGCCATCGCCAGTAGTTGATGAACGAACCCGTGGGCGCACGCCTGTCTGTGGGGACCTCAGGCGTCGCCGGTGGACCGGAGCGCGTCACCAACAGGCGGTTGACCACCGCCAGGGCAACAACCGAGAAGACCGCCACCACCAGCGCGACGGCCGGGCCACCGGCCACGGCGTAGGCGGAGGTGGCGCAGGCTACCAGGACGGCGGCGGCGATGGCGAGCTCGGCCCGGGCGTTCCGCCACGGGCCCGGGGCCCGGGGCCGACGACGGCGGGTCACGGTGCGGCACCTGCGGCCACGGCCCGGGGATGGTCGAGGGCGGCAACCAGCTCGGCCAGCGCTTTCTGGGCGCCGCCCTTTTGGGCGTCGTCGAGCGGATGGCTCGAAAACCTGGCCTCGTAAAACAAAGAGGTCAGCTGCGCTGCCGCGCCCCTGCTGATCAGGAGCGTCCGGGCCGCCCGGCCCAAGAGCTCGTCGGGTGTCTCGGCGCTGGCCCGGGCCGTACCCGCCCGGGCCAGGCTCTCCTCCATCGCCAGGTAACAGGCGATGATGGCAGCCCGAGCATCGTCCATCTCGAGCAGGGCGCGCTGTCCCCATAAGAGCGCTTCCTGCATTTCGCCGCCGTACTCCTGGGCGGGCGGCTGGAGCTCCGGGCCTGAAGGGCGGGGGGCGTGGCGCATGACCCTGAGGGCCACCGCCAGGATGGCTGCCAAGACAAGGGCGGCCGCGAGCCCGTAAAGGATCCCGGACAGGGGCAGGTGAGAACCGGCCGGGCTCGCCCTCGGCGGCCGGAGAAGGTGGCCCAGGGGCGCGGTCGGACGGGCTCCGGTCACCCGCCCGGGCCGGACAGGGACCAACCGAATGTTGGCCACCAGCAGGACAAACGTAACGGCCAATGCCACCACGCCCGCGCCCAGGATGTACCACAGAACCGTACGCAACCTCGCCGCCAGGATCTGGTCCGCCGGAGCCCTGCGGCTGCGCACGGCCAGCGCCAGCAAAAGTACGAGGCCAACCGATCCCAGCGCCCCCACCACCCCGGCGTCGTGAGCCTGGGACTGGCTGTCCCATACCGGCGCCGGGGCCCGGCCGTGCAATCCCAGGGCCACCAGCACCGTGAGGAGCATAAACAGGGCCAGCCGGGAACCGGTGCCCGCTCGGTCGAACAACCCCGGCCCCTTGGCCCCGCCAGCTAGACCCCTCACCGGCTCCCCCGTTCTGCACCTCCGCCACCGGCCCTCGCAGGCGCCATGGCCGATGCCCGACTTGCCCGCCACAGTATGCCCGCCACGCTCTGCCGCCCCAGTCTGGCATCACAGTCTGGCATCACAGTCTGGCAGCACGCGCTCACGGCGGGGCCCCGCTAGCGTGGTCCGGACATGACAAACGGCTTGACGCTCATGGCCGTCCACGCCCACCCCGACGACGAAGTAATAGGGACAGGCGGCATCCTGGCCCGTTACGGGGCCGAGGGGATCCGTACCGTGCTCGTAACCTGCACCAACGGCGAGCAGGGAGACGCTCCCGGCGGCTTGAAACCGGGTGAGCCCGGCCACGACCCGACGGTGGTGGCGGAGATCCGTCTGGCCGAGCTCCGCGCCTCGGTGGCGTGCCTGGGCGTGAGCCACCTCGAGCTCCTCGGCTATCGCGACTCCGGTATGGCGGGCTGGGGAGCCAATCAGGGCCCCGGCGTGTTCTGCAACGTCGCGCCGGCCGAGGTTACCGGCCGCGTCGCCGCCCTGATGCGCCTCTACCAGCCACAGGTCGTCGTCACCTACGACGAGAACGGCGGTTACGGGCACCCCGACCACATACAAGCCCATCGCGCCGCCGTCGCCGCCGCCGAGTCGAGCGGCATCCCGGCCAAGCTCTACTACTCCGCTGTCCCCAGATCTGCGGTGGCCGAGCTGGGCCGCCAGCTCGCAGCCTCCGGGGTGGCAATGGAGGGACTGGGCCTCCCGCCCGAGTTCGGGGTACCGGACGAGTTGGTCACCACGGTGGTTGACGTTTCGGGCTACAGCGACCGCAAGCGACAGGCGCTGGCCGCCCATGCGAGCCAGAGCGAGAACTTCTTCTTCACCCACCTTCCGCAGGATGTCATCACGGTCGCGCTCTCGCGGGAGTGCTTCACTCTCCGCTCCGCCCCGCCGGGCATGGCCGGCGAGGACGACCTTCTGGCCGGGCTGCGATAAGCCGTGGACGGCCGCGCCCCCCGTGAATAGCGAGCTGTCCTCGGCATCCCTCGAGCTNNGTATGAGCCGGCCCGGGACCTAACGGCGTCTCGGGCCGAGAGATCACGTCACCACGAGGTGCTGGTGCCCGTCGATGAGCTCACGCGCCACGTCAATGCCCTGGTCGCCGGGCGCGACTGGGACGAGATGGTCGCGCTCGCCGCCAGGTGCCGTCTCGCTTTCGAGCGGGGCAAGCAGCTTTGGGCCGTGGCAGCCCACATCGAGTACCGCCTCGCCCTGGAGGCTCCCGGCCGCTGGGGGGCGCTGATGCTGGAGACGGCGCCGGGGCGCTTCGCCTTCGGCCCGTTGCCCGAGGTCGCCGCGTCCACCCACCACTGGGCCGACCTCTCCCCTCACCTGCACGCCACGCCCCAGGCGGCGATGGCGGCTCACGAACGGGTGATGCGCGGCGACGACCTGACCGCGGACCCGGTGGCGGTCATGCTGCCGGAAGTCCTCGACCTGCCCCTGCGCCTGGAGGCCTGGGAACCGCGGTACGCCCTGGCCGAGTACCACCCCGACAAGATGGCGGCACCAGCGCCCCGCCTGCTGGCGTCGCGGCCGTTCCGTACGGGCAGGCGGGCGGGAGCGTTGGCCGCCGGGCCGCGCCCGCCATCGTCGCCGATCGTGGCGGCTGGACCAGGCGAGCACGACGAAGTGGCCGGCGCCCTGGAGGACCTGGTCAGTACCTGGACGGAGGAGTCGAACGGCCGGGCCCGGGCCGTCGGCACCAGAGGTAGTGCCCTCGGTGCCATCGCCGCGCTGGGGGTGGCCGCCGAGGAGATCGTCGAGCTGACACCCGGCGCCGCGCTGGCCCTGATGGCCTGGGCGGCCGCCAGCGGCGGCGCCCACGGCCGAAGGCGCGGCGCCGCTCCGGGGCGATTTGCCGCCTGGTGGGTGCTGGCCGCCGTGGGCGGCCGCGCCGGGCAGTGGCCACTCGCTCCCGCCGACCTGGGCGAAGCCCTCCACCAGGTGCGATGGTACGCCTGGGACAGCACCGGACCGGCCACCGGCTGGGTACTGCGCCTGGCGGCCGAGGCCCGGGAGGGCCCGCACCAGGGGTGGGCGTGGGCCGTCACCGCCACGGATGCGGCCTAGGTGGCTGCGCCGGGCGCCGGAGTACTGTTCGGCTAATGGCTGATCTGCCGGCTAATGGCTGACCTGCTCGGCTCGCTGCCGGAACGGCGCGTCGAGCCTGACGCCATGGCGCGGGTGCGGGCCTGGCACCAGCAGACCAACCGGCGCATCGCCGTCCTGGACGACGACCCGACGGGCTCCCAATCCGTCCACAACATGAGCGTCGTGACCGTGCCCGCCCGGCGTGAGTACGAAGCCGCCTTTGGCGAGGCGGGATCTGTTTGTTTCATCCTCACCAACACCCGCAGCCTGCCCGAAGCTGCGGCCGTGAGCCTTACCCAGGCCGTGGCGCGTGACCTGTTCGCGCTGGCCCGGGACAAGGGCTTCCCCGTCGAGATCGTGAGCCGCAGCGACTCGACCCTACGGGGCCATGTGGTGGCTGAGGTGCGGGCCATCGACGCCGTTCGGCGAGAGGCTACGGGCCAAGGCTACGATGCCGTTCTGTTCGTGCCGGTGTTCCTGGAGGCGGGCCGGGTAACCGCCCACGACGTTCACCTGGCACGGGTCGCAGGCGCGTTCGTCCCGGCCGGCAAGACTGAATTTGCCAGGGACGCCTCCTTCGGCTATCGGGCCTCTAATTTGAAGGAGTTCCTGGTCGAAAAGGGCCAAGGCGCGATTGGTCCCGACGACGTGTACAGCGTCTCGCTGGACGACATTCGCCTCGGTGGCGCGTCAAGAGTTGCGACCGTATTGCGGGACGTGCCGGCCGGCGCATTTGTCGTCATTAACGCCGTCGATTATTCAGACCTGGAGATCGTGGCGCTGGCCGTCACCGAGGCCAGGCCCGCCGGCCGGTCGTACCTGTACCGGACCGGTCCCTCATTTGTGCGGGCCCTGGCGGGCCAGGCGGCCCGTGAGCCGCTGAAGGGCACCGACATCTGGCCGGCCGGGTACGCCGGTGGGCACGGGCTGATAGTGGTCGGGTCCCATGTCGGCCTGACCAGCCGTCAGGTTGCCTTCGCGGTTGCGCAGGGCGGACTGGTCGACATAGAGCTTGATGTACAAAGGGTTATCGGGCGCAGTCGGCACCACGACTATGTCGCCGCCCTCGGGGCGCGGGCCGGCGCCGAACTGGCCGGTGCCAATGTGCTTTTATCCACGAGCCGGGCTCTGGTCCGGGGCGACGACGCAGAAGCAAGCCTGCAGATCGCCCGGGATGTTTCTTCGGCCCTCGCCGGTGCCGTGAGGGCGGCGGTCACGGCCAGGCCCTCGTGGGTCGTGGCCAAAGGCGGCATAACTTCGCACGACGTGGCCGTGCGGGGATTGGGGATCCGCCGCGCCGAGGTCCTCGGACAACTCTTCCCGGGCATGGTTTCGGTATTTCGGCCGGTTGAGGCCGCGCCGGAGATGGTCGGCGTCCCTTATGTCGTATTTGCAGGGAACGTAGGGGACGAACAGACCCTGGCCGGCGTGATCAGCCTTCTCTCGGGGGTCGCGTGATGCTGGCCCGGGGCGCCGGCATGATTAGGGACTTCCGTGCTCGAGGGCACGCCCTGGCCGCGATCACCACCTACACATTGGAATCGACGGCGGCGATCTGCCAGGCGGCCGAACGAGCGGGGGCGCCGGTGATAGTGCAAGCCGGGTCAAGCTCGTTCGCGGCCGTCGGCCGCGAACTATTGGCGGAATCGGTCCTTTCGGCCGCCCGGCGGTCCACCGTGCTCATCGGCGTCCACCTGGACCACTCCGTGAGCCCCGACGAGATCCGGGCTTGCATCGGGCTCGGCTACACATCGGTGATGGTCGACGGCTCGCACCTTGGGTACGACGACAACATCGCCTTGACGCGCTCGGTGGTGGAAGAGTCCCATGCTTGCGGTGTCTGGGTCGAAGCCGAACTGGGCGCCATCGCCGGGGACGAGGACATGTCGGTCGGCGCCGTGGCCACCGATTACACCGACCCGGGCCAAGCAGCCGACTTTGTCGAGCGCACAGGCGTCGACGCACTCGCCGTTGCCGTCGGCAACGTGCACGGCATGACGGCCGGGCCGGTCCGGCTCGATCTGGAGCGGTTGCGGGCCATCGCGGCCGTAACATCAGTGCCCCTGGTGCTCCACGGCGCCTCGGGGACCGACGAAGGCGAGCTACTGGGGGCGGTGAGCGCCGGGGTGGCCAAAGTCAACCTCAACGCGGAGATGCGCCGCGCCCATGTGACCGCAATGGCACAGGCCCTGGCGGCCGGTGGCGACGACATCCGGCGGGTGCAGCAACGCGCCGTTGCCGCCATGGCCGGCGTCGCCTACCGCAAGATCATGCTTCTGTCGGGGCGTTCGCCCGCAGGCGAAGAAGGACCGCAGACGATGAAGGGGAGTGACAGGTGGTGACGTTGAATGTCGGTTGGATCGGGCTCGGTGCCATGGGGGCTCCGATGGCCCGGGTAGTCGCTCGCGCCGGCCATGCCGTGACGGCTTACGACGTCGACCCCCAGCGGTCGGCGGCACTTGCCGGCGACGGGATCGTGCCGGCCATGAGCGCGTCCGGCGCCGCGTCCGGAGCGGATGTGCTCGCCATCATGGTGGCCACCCCGGCTCAGGCAGAGTCCGCCCTGTTCGGTGACGGCGGCGCGGCCGGGGCGCTGGCGGCGGGATCGGTCGTACTCGTCATGTCCACGGTCGGCCCGGCCGCGGTCCGCCGCTGGTCGGCGCGGCTCTCGGAGAAGGGGACCAGCACGGTCGACGCGCCCGTTTCGGGCGGCGTCGTCCGGGCCGCCTCGGGCGACCTTCTCATGATGGTGGGCGGCGCCCCCGAGGCCGTCGAG
Organism: Acidimicrobiaceae bacterium; assembly: GCA_003158835.1. GTDB lineage: Bacteria > Actinomycetota > Acidimicrobiia > Acidimicrobiales > Palsa-688 > Fen-671. The sequence continues at coordinate 5,599 of PMLI01000093.1, read as the reverse complement.
CGGGTGGCGCCGCTGCTGAACGCCATGGCGAGTACGGCGCCGCTGGTCGGCCCATGGCCGGGTGACGGCCAAAAACTGAAGCTTGTCAACCAATTGCTGTGCGGTGTGCACATCGCGGCTGCCGCCGAGGCACTCAACTTCGCCGAGTCGATCGGGCTGGACGCCGGCGCTAGTTGGGAGGTCGTGAGACAGGGGGCGGCGGCCTCCTTCATGCTGGACGACCGGGGCCGCCGCATGGTCGAGGGCGACTTCGGTGACGTCAAGAGCGCTCTCGACATCTTCGTCAAGGACATGGACCTGGTCGTGGACGCGGCCGAGAAGTCCGGGGTGCGGACCATGCTGGCGCAGGCGGCCCAGCACGCCTTCCGGATGGGAGCAGCCGCAGGGTACGGCCGCATGGACGACTCTTCGGTCATCCTCGTGTACAAGGAACTATGATGCGGCGGGTGAAGGGGCAGGTGAAGGTCGAGGCCGAAGAGATGCGCCATGAGTGTAGCCAACACCCAGAACTCGCCCAATAACCTCAGCCCGGCCGCCGAGGAACTGGCGGCACATTTCGACATCGTCTGCCGCGGCCTGAGGCGCGGCCGGCTGACACCCGTGCTCGGCTCGGGGGCGAGCCTGTTCGGTAGACCGGGCCCAGGAGCAGGCGAGTGGACAGGAGCCCCCAGCGCCGAGGAGCTGGCGGCGCGGTTGTCGAAGGAGTTCCATTTGCCCCCGGAGCTGGCCAGCTCCTACGAGCTACTGGCGGTGGCGCAATGGATCTCGGCCATGAAGGGCGGCTCGACGCCGCTTTACGAGGAGCTGCACGACATCTTCGACCGGGACCTGCCGACCACGCCACTGCACCACTTCCTGGCTGAGGTACCGGGCCGGTTGCGGGAAAAGGGCCTGCTCGGCGACCCCCCCTTATTGGTCACGACCAATTACGACGACCTTTTGGAGCAGGCCCTCGACGAGCGCGGCGAGCCCTACGACCTGGTCGTGTACATGGCGGACGGCGAGCACCACGGCCACTTTTTCCACCAACCGCCCGGGGGCTCCCTGAAGCTGATCGAGGAGCCGCGGGAGTACCTCGACGCCAACCCCGAGGAGCGAACGGTCGTCCTGAAGTTGCACGGTTTCGTCAACCGGAACGACCCCAACCACGACAGTTACGTCATCACTGAGGACCACTACATCGAGTACCTGACGCACGCCGACCTCGACGAGCTCCTGCCGGCTTGCGTGCTCACGCGACTGCTCAACTGCCACCTGCTGTTCCTCGGTTACAGCCTGCGGGACTGGAACTTGCGCGCCATCCTCTACCAGCTCAGGGAAAAAGCCAAGCCCAACGATTGGTGGGCCGTCCGCCGGGATTTCGACCCGGTCGAGCAGAAGACGTGGGCGAAGAAGAACGTGACGATGATCGGAATGACCCTCGAGGAGTACCTCGTCCATCTGACGAGCGCTTTCGAGACCTGGCTCACCGACCACTCTTGATGGACGTCCCCCCCGCCGCCCGCGCCACCGGGCCCTACAAGGGGCTCACCCACTTCACCGAAGCCGACGCCGCCTTTTTCTTCGGACGTGAGAGCGAACGTGACCTCATCCTCGCCAACCTCAAGGCGGCCAGGCTGACGCTTGTCTACGGTCAGAGCGGCGCCGGCAAAAGCTCCCTGTTGCGGGCGGGTGTGGCAGCCAGCCTGCGCGAGGCCGCCCGGCGCGACATGCGCCGTTTCGGTACGGCGGAGTTCGTCCCGGTGGTGTTCAGCACCTGGCGGGACAACCCGATTGCCGGCATAGCCGCCGCCATCGAGGCGTCGGTGCAGGAGTTCGTCCCCGAGAGCGCCGCGCCCCCTACTGGCGCGCCCCCCACCGGTCCCCAGAGCCTGGTCCAGATCATCGAGACCGCCGCGGCGCGGGCCCAGGCGTCGTTGTTGCTGATATTCGACCAGTTCGAAGAGTACTTCTTATACCACGGTTCCGAGAAGGGCCCGCTCTCGTTTTCCGAGCAGTTCCCCCTGGCGGTGGGCCGGGAGGGTCTTCCGGCCGGCTTTCTGGTCGCGACGAGGGAAGACGCTCTGGCTCAGCTCGACCGCTTTCGCAGCCGGATCCCCAACCTGTTCGGCTCGTACCGCCGCATAAGCCCGCTGGGCAAGGAAGCGGCCAGAGAGGCCATCCGTCGCCCTATCGAGGAGTACAACAGACAACTGCCCCCTGAGGAGCAGGTGAGCATCGAACCCGAACTGGTTTCGGCTGTGGTCGACCAGGTCGCCACGGGCAAAGTGAAACTCGAGACGGTGGGCGCAGGGATGTTGGACGGCAGGGGGGCCGATGCGGTCGAAGCGCCCTACTTGCAGCTGGTCATGACCCGCATCTGGCAGGAGGAGGTGGCTCTGGGCTCCCGTCGGCTGCGTCTTTCCACCTTGACACAGCTGGGCGGCGCCCAAAAGATCGTCCGCAGCCACCTCGACGCCACCCTCAGCTCCCTGTCGGCCGAGGACCAGGACATCGCCGCTGATGTCTTTCACCACCTCGTGACGCCATCGGGCACCAAGATCGCCCACGCGGTGACGGACCTGGTGGATTACACGAACCGTCCCGAGGACCGGGTGACGGGCGTCCTGGACAGGCTGGGCGAAGGGGACACCCGCATCGTGCGCTTCGTGCAACCTCCCCTGGGCGCCGATGGCCCGCCGCGCTACGAGATCTTCCATGACGTGCTGGCCCCCGCCGTACTCGATTGGCGCGGCCGGTACGCGGCCCGCCGTCTCGAGGCCCAAAAGGAAGCGGCCGAGCAAAGGGCTCGGGTGCAGCGGCGCCGGGCACTGGTGGCGTGGGGCGCCGCCGCGCTGGCGATCGCCCTTCTCGCCCTCTTCGTGGTCGGCAACGCCGTCAATCAGCGGGACGCCAACCGGTCCCGGGTGCTCGCCGCCGATGCCGTCGCCAGTCTGGCCGGCGACCCCGAGCTCAGCAGCCTCCTCGCCCTGTCGGCCCTAGACAAGAGCGCCACGCCACAGGCCGAAGAGGCTCTCCGCCAGTCCTTTCCCCAGATCGAAGAAAGAAAGACCCTGGATTTCGGCACGTCCGTGTCCGCCGCCGTGTTCAGGCCCGACGGCAAGCAGTTGGCCGCGGGCACGGTTGACGGCGGTGGCATAAAGATATGGGAACCGGGCCGGCCCACCCCGCCCCAAGCTCGCGCCACCGACTTTTCTTCCGTCAACGGGGTGGCTTTCAGCCCGGACGGCCGTTACATAGCCGTCGTCGGAGAACTTCGGCCCGGTTGGCGCTCGGGCCACTGGCCCGGCGTCGAGATCCTGGCCGACGCCGGCGCAGGCAAGGCCGTGCCCCTGTACGTGCCCGGGACGGGCGGTGACAACCGGCCCGTGGGGCAGATGGTTGCCTGGGAGGGCCCCGTCAATGGAGCCGACCATCTCGTCACGGTCGACACCAACGGCTACATCTGCGAGTACCACGTGGGCGAGCCCCTCGCCGGGCGCTGCGTACAGACCGGCTTCAACAGCCTGAGCACCGTCAGCCTGGACCAGGCCGGGACGGAAGCAGCCATAACGGGCGGCTCCGGAGCGACCGTGTGGTCGGTGCCCGGGTTCAAGCAGACTTTCCCGACTAACAACACCGTCTGGGGGGCCGGGAACGTCAGCAGCTCGGCCTTGAGCCGGAATGGTCGGGAGCTGGCCACCACCAGTGTCGAGGGCATCACGCAAGTCACCAACCTGTACGGCGACCACACTGTGATCGCTCAGTTCAGCGCCGGAGGAGACCTTCAGACCGCTGCCTTCAGCCCGGACGGCTCCCAACTGGTCACGACGACCGACCTGGGCCAGGCGACGGTGTGGCAACTCGAACAGGCGTCGCAACTTGGTGGGCTGGAGATCGCCCAGCTCGACTGCGACTGCGGCGTCGTCTACTCGGCCGTGTTCGACCCCACCGACCCGGGCACGCTCGTGACCGGGAGCGAGGACGGCCTGGTCAGGATGTGGGACACCCGTCCCCGCGAGCTGCTCTTCTCGTCCCAGGTGAGCCAGTCGCTCCCCTGGTCCGGCGCCACCGACGGGGTGGGAGGCCTGACCTTCGTTCCCAGTCTGGGCGACGTGGTGGCGCTCAGCTCCGGTGTGTCAGTCTCGGGCGAGACCACCGAGCCCGACAAGGCTGTCGCCATCGACCTTCGCACCGGCCGGCGGACCACGTTCCTGAACGGCTCGCAGCCGGTCGACATGCAGTCTGTGACGTCTTCGCAGCCCCAGGCGGCGGGGCAGGCCGCCATTGCCGTCGGGGTGGTGGCGATGGGAGATGGGGACCAGGTCAGAGGGTGGCAGGTCACCGACAACGCGCAGGGGATGCCCCGCGTGCAACCAGCCCACCTGGCGCTGCCCAAAAAGTGGCCCGGTACCCCGCAGACGGTCATGCTCAGCCCTGATGGCCGCTGGTTGGCGATCATCTTTTCTGACAACAACATCGTCGAGATCGTCGATCTGGCCAATGGCCGGACGTTCGAGCTCCCGAGAACGGCGGGCTACGCCTTTTTCGTCAACAGTATGGCGTTCAATGCCGGCGGGACGCGCGTGCTTGTTTCTTATAACGACGGCGTGGCGTGGCAGTGGAGCCTCACCGGCGGGCGCGAGCGTGACAGCGGCAGGTTCCTCGGTGCGTTCCACAACCCGACCAAGGACGCCGTCGTCTGGGACGCGCAGTTCAGCCCGGACGGCCAGCAGGTGGTGCTGGCTGACAACGCCGGCAACGTGACGGTCTTCGATGCCGCCTCCTACAAGGTGACGGCGGAGCTCAACACTGGCAGTGGGCAGGTCAACACGGCCGTGTTCAGCGCGGACGGTTCGCAGGTGCTGACGGCGGGAGACGATGGCGCGGTCCGCATCTGGAGCCTCGCCGGCCGGAGCCAGCTGGCCGCCTTCGGTCCCTTTGACGAGCCCTTCCCGACGGCGGTGAACCTGGCCGTGTTCGGGACCTTCGACGGGAGCACGGTCGCCATCTCGGCCAGCAACGACGGCTTTGTCCGGGTGTTGTCGGCCGAAGCGGCGACAGCCAACCTGCACGATCTTGAGCGGGCGGCGCGGGCACGGGTGACCCGGGGTTACAACGCGGCCGAACGAGCCGAGTACCTGAACGGCTGACCTCGTCAGATGAGCGCCAGGTGTACGTAGACCTGCTCAGCCACCAGCCCATAAGGCGACGCCGGGCGGCCAGGGCGCTGTGGGCCAACCACGTCGCGAGGCGCTGGCGGCGCAACCGGCCGGCGGTGCTCGCCGTGCTCGCCGGCGCCGTGCTCGTGCTGGCGATGATCGGTTTTGCGAAGACCAAGCCTTCCCGCCCCCTGCTCGACTCGTTGTACGGGTCCCTCCAGTTGTTCACCCTGGACGGCGTCGCCGGCCAAAACGCCAACGTCTATATCCAGATCGCCCGCTACCTGGGGCCATGTGTGCTCGGCTATGCCGCCGTGGGGGCGGTCGTCGCCATGACCGGGGAGCAGTTCAACCGCTTCGTCGTCCGGCACCTGCGCCGCCACGTGGTCATCGCCGGCCTGGGGGCGGCCGGCTACCGCCTGGCCAACGCCTTCGCGGCCGATGGTTGGCCCGTAGTG
>PMLI01000144.1 GCA_003158835.1 Acidimicrobiaceae bacterium | reverse complement strand
ATTTGTGTACGAGGGAGTGGGCCGTCGGGTGCCCGGCCGGGCCGGGCGGGCCCCGGCCATCGAGATGACGCTGTAGCCGCCCACGCCCCGCCGTCCGGCTGTGGCCAAGGGCGGGACAACTTATGATGTCCCCCTTATGATGTCCCCTGACATTCACCGGAAAGGCTTCGCTTGAACATTCTCACAAACGTCCACAGGGCACAGTCCGACGGAGGTGTCGAAAGGAGCGCTTTCCAGACGGCCCGCGAGCTCACCCGCCGCGGCCACCGGGTCAACCTGATCTACGGGCAGGGGGGCGACCTCGTCCCCGAGTTCACGCGTATATGCGCGTCCGTTCACCACGTCCGTTATTCGGACTACACGTTCCCGCAAAGTCGGGCGCGGGCTCTGGTGGAGCACCTACGACTGCTGCCGGCTGTGGCGCTGGCCGCCAAGTGCAGGCCCGACGTCTATTACATGAACCGGACGTTTGCGGCCGAATGGGCCTTGCAGGCGGCGAAGTTGTCGCCCGCCCCCGTCGTTTGCCATTGGCGTGGTACGCAGACCCCCGGTGACCGGTACCTGCCGTCCCTGTCGTCGAAGATCAGCCGTTTCATAGCCAACTCCGCCTTTACGCGCCACGCCTGGCTGGCGGCCGGGATCGACCCGGCCAAGGCCGACGTCGTCCACAACGGGATCGACCCGACCGAGTACCCGGAGGGCGGCGCGGCCGAAACAGAGGCGGCCCGGGCCGCCCTCGACATCCCTCAGGGCATTTTCGTGGCCGTGTTCGTCGGGCGCCTCGACGCCGAGAAGGGGGTCGAGGTGCTCTTGGACGCATGGCGGCGAATGAACCTCTCGCCGGGCGAGGCGCAGCTCCTGCTCGTGGGCGCACCGGTGCTGCACGGTGACCAGCAGGCCTATTTGCAACATCTGAGCGCGCTGGCCCCGCCCGGGACGGTCCGGTTCCTGGGCGCCCGCGGCGACGTGGTCACGCCGTTGCACGCGGCCGACGTCGCCGTCGTGCCGTCCACGTGGGACGAACCTTTTGGCCGTGTCGTGATCGAGGCATTGGCTACCGGCCGGCCTGTCGCCGGTTCACGCGTCGGGGGTATCCCCGAAATCCTCACCGGACCGCTCGAGCGTTTCCTGTTCGAGCGGGGCGACGCGGCCGGCCTGGCCGCCGTCCTGTCGGGGCTCAGGGGCTGGCAAGAGCGCGAACCCGACCTCGGCCATCAGTGCGCCGCCCACGTCCGTGAGCACTTTACGCTGGCCCGCATGGTCGACGGCATCGAGGCATCCATCCAGCGTGCCCTGGGCGCCTCACGTAGCTCATGACGAGCGCCGTAGCCCCCGTCGGGGTCATTTCGCCCCACATGGACGACGCCGCCCTGAGCTGCGGCCAGATGCTGAGCGCCGCTCCTGCTAGCCACGTGGTCACCGTCTTCTCCTCCGGCCCCACCAGCGTCCGCCCCCTGCCTGAATGGGACAAGCTGTCGGGGTCGTTCCAGGCCGGCGACGACGTGATGAAGCTGCGCCAGGTCGAGGACGACGCCGCCGTGGCGGTGGTGGGAGCGCACGCCCACCGGCTGGACTTTTGGGACGAGCAGTACCGGGCCGAGCCCCCGGTCCGCCTGGCGCGGCTGCGACCGGGGGCAGTACGGGCCGTGCGCGCCAAGTTGGACGACCCGGGCCTCGAGACCGCGATATTCGAAAAGCTCCGCAGCGTCGTGGCCGAACTACCCGTGCAGACCTGGTTCGTGCCCCTCGGCTTGTGGCACGGCGACCACAAAAAGACGGCCCGGGCCTGCCTGCGCCTCGTCCGCGCCATGCCCGAGCGCCGCTGGGCCGTGTACGAGGAGCTCCCCTACCGCTGGGAGGTGCCGCTGGAAGTGACGGCCGCAAAGCAGCACCTGGAGAGGGACGGCTTTGCCCTCGAGCCCGCCGTCTTCCCGTCCAGCCCCGACAACTCGCAGAAATACGCCATGGTGCGCTGCTACCGCTCCCAGCTGCCCTGCCTCAGGGCCCGGATAGATGTGGCGGCCGCCGGGCCCGAGGTCTTCCACGTCTTGAAAAGCCGGGTGGGCTGACAATTGTCTGTACTCTCGAAGACGAGTAAAGCGCCGGCATTTAGCTTTCGGGGGAGGCACCGCAGTTGAGCGTGGCGGTTGTGGTACCCACCTTCAACCGGCGGGACCTGGTGGCCGAGGCCGTGCGTTCCGTGCTGGGCCAGACGCACCGCGACCTGTGCTGTTTGGTTATCGACAACGGCTCGACCGACGGCACCGCCGAAGCCCTCGCCGCCATCGCCGACCCCCGCCTCCGGGTTCTGGTCCACGAGCGCCCCCTGGGCGGGCCCGGGGCGCGCAACCTCGGGATCGCCGCCGCCCAGGCCTCGGAGTGGGTGGCGTTCCTCGACAGCGACGACGTCTGGGCACCGACCAAGATCGAGCGCCAACTGGCCGCCATCGCCCTCAACCCGGTCGCACGCTGGTCGGCTACGGCCTGCGTGAGCGTCAGCGCCGATATGAGGGTGCGCCACGCCGTGCGCCTCACCGACCTTCCCCCTCGACCCGGCCAGGACAGCCTGGTCAGCTCGGAAGAGATGCGAAAGTTCCTCAAAGAGGACAACCGGGTCCCGGCCGGCAACTCGACCGTGCTGGCCTCCCAGGCGCTCCTGGGACAGGCGGGCGGCTTCGACCCTAGCCTGGCCACCTGCGACGACTGGGATCTCTGGTTACGCCTGGCCGCCCTGTCCCCTCTGGCCTACATCGACCTGCCGCTGGCCGCCTACCGGCTCTGGGACGGCCAGTCGTCGACCAACGAGCGCGCCTTCATGCGTGACGCCGGCACCGTCAGGTCCCGCAACTTCCCCGACGCCGGGCCCGTGCCCCGCCGCTACTTCGCGAGGTGGGAAAGGGAAGCGGCCCGGCGCCACGTCGCGGCCGGCCGCAGGCTACCCGCCGCCCGCAGCTACCTACGCGCCGCGTGGGTGGGTGCCGCCCCCGGCCAGTTGGCCTACGCCGCCGCCGCCGTGGCCCTGCCCGGGGTGACCGAGCGCAGGCTGCGCCGCATCGAAGCCAGCGAACGCCTCCCCCCGGGCTGGGAGCCCCTGGTCGAGCCCTGGTTGGCGGCCTACCGTCCGGGCCGCGCCGGGCCCGGCTGACCTCAGCCCGCCCGGCCCGCCCCGGCCCCTTGGTCGGCCGCCGTTTTCAGCAGTTCCAGCACCTCGGGCCCGTTCGCCCTCTCGTCAAACAGCTGGCAGGCCCGGCGGCGGGCGGCGGCGCCCATTTCGCGCCGCAACTCGGGGCGGGCGGCCAGGCGCTTCAGGGCTTCGGCCAGGGCGGCCACGTCACCCGGTTGGACAAGGAACCCGGTGGTGCCTTCGAGCACCACCTCGGACAGGGCGCCGATGCGGGTGCTCACCACGGGCAACCCGGCCGCCATGGCCTCGACGATGGCCAGGCCCATCGTGTCACCCACGGTGGGCAGGACGAAAACGTCGGCCGCACCAAACAGGGCGCGCAGCTCCGGGTCGTCCTGATCGAGGTGGCGGTGGACGCGCACCCGTGGCCCACCGGGCACATCCGACTTGGTCACGATGTCACATTCCCAGTCGACGTCGAGCGCCTGCAACGCGGCCAGGAGGTCCGGGCCACCTTTGCGCTCGAACACGCCACCGACGAAAAGCACCCGTAGGGGCCCGCCGCCGGTCCGAGGCCCTACATCCCAGGAGGCGACGTCCACGCCGGGCCGCACGATACGCGCCCGGCCGGGCTCCACCCCGTAGTCGTCTACCAGGGAGCGGGCGCACCACTCGCTCCACGGCATCATGTACGTGGCCCGGCGCAGGACCGAGCTCAAAAGACGGCGCTTGACCGCCTCGACCGGGCGGCTCGCCTCGTGGTGCCAGGGCCATGATTCGTCGATGTTCTTCGGCGTACCGTCGGTCGAGATCACCGAAGGCAGGCGCCGCATGAGCGACGCCATGAAGAGCGTCACCGTCTGGGTGTGCATGAACAGCACGTCGAAGGCCGGGGCGCGGCCCACCATCCGGCGGGCACTGGCGCTGGCGCTCAAGGTGTAGTTGCGGGAAAAGGGGAACATCGTGGCCGGCCAGACCTCGGTCGTGGGCCCGATGAGGAACCACTCCGCCCGCACGGACGGGTCCCGCTCGACCACTCGCTGCAGCATCTGGGTGAAGGTGACGTGCCCGATGGAGTACTCCATGACGAACCCGATGCGGTAGGGCTGGCCGGAGCGGTCAACCATCGAGAGCCTGGTCGATGTCCTCGATTATGTCGTCGATGTGCTCGAGACCGACGGACAGCCGGATCATTTCGGGCGGGATGTCGGCTCTTTCCAGCGCCTCCCGGTCCAGTTGGCGGTGCGTGGTCGAGGCCGGGTGGGCCACCAGGGACTTGGAATCGCCCATGTTGACTAGGCGCTTGAACAGCTTGACGCGGTCGAAGAAGCGAATGCTGGCCTCGTAACCGCCGGCGTGGCCGAAGGTAAGTACCGAGGGGTAGCGGCCCCCCAGGTACTTCTTGGCCAAGAGATGGTAGGGATTGTCGTCGAAACCGAGATAGCGCACCCAGGAGACCAGGGGGTGCGACAGCAGGTGCTCAGCCACCAGGCGGGCGTTGTCCTGCTGGCGCTCCAGGCGCACGGCCAGGGTCTCGAGCCCCTGCAAGAGCAAAAAGGCGTTCAGCGGTGCCAGGGCGGCGCCCTCGTTGCGCAAACCCACGGTGCGGCAGCGTACGGCGTAGGGCTTTGCGGGGAAGTCCCGGGCGTAGACCACGCCGTGGAAAGCGGGCTCGGGCCGGTTGAACATCGGGAACCGCCGGGGGTGCTCGGCCCACGGGAACCTGCCACCGTCTATGACGATGCCGCCCAGCGTCGTGCCGTGGCCGCCCACGAACTTGGTGAGCGAATGGACGACGATGTCGGCCCCGTGCCGGAACGGTTTCAGGCACAGCGGCGTAGCCACGGTGTTGTCGACGATCAGCGGCACTCCATGGCGGTGGGCCGCCTCGGCCACGGCCTCGATGTCCACCACGTTGCCGGCCGGGTTGCCGACGCTCTCGAAGAACACGGCCTTGGTCCCGTCGTCGATCAGGGCCTCGATGGCCTCGGCACTGTCGTCGGGCGAAAAGCGGGCCTCCACTCCCTCGCCCGGCAGCACGTGGGCGAAGTAAGTGTAGGTGGCGCCGTACAGTTGAGGCGTCGACACGATGTTGGAGCCGACCTCGGTGAGGTTGCGCACCGAATAGCGCACCGCCGCCGCCCCCGAGCTCAGCGCCACCGCCCCTACGCCTTGTTCGAGGCTGTTCATACGCTGTTCGAGGACGTCGACGGTGGGGTTGTTGATGCGGTTGTAGTGGAAGCCGGGGGTCTGCAGGTCGAACACCGCGCCGGCGTGGGCGGCGTCCACGAAATCGTGGGCCACCGTCTGGTAAATGGGGACCGCTACCGCCCTGGTACTGTCCGCCTGATAGCCGCCATGGACGGCGATGGTCTCGTCACGCACCACTATCAATGTAGAGGTGCTCGTCGGACCGC
>PMLI01000072.1 GCA_003158835.1 Acidimicrobiaceae bacterium | reverse complement strand
CGTGTGCGAGAACAACCTCTACGGTGCCTCCACGCCGTTCAGCGCGGTTTGCCTTGTAGCCGATGTGGCCGAGCGAGCCAAGGCTTATGGCGTGCCTGGCAAGGTGGTGGACGGCATGGACGTGCTCGCCGTGCNNGGGCGCGCGCCGGAGCCGGGCCCACGCTGCTCGAGTGCAAGACTTACCGTTTTACGGGCCACAGCCGCAGCGACGGACGCGGCTACCGTACGCGGGAGGAAGAGGCCGAATGGGCGGCGCGGGATCCCCTGGCCGTACTGGGCGCGCACCTGGGACAATCCGCGCTGGCCCAAGCGGAGACCGAGGTCAAAGCCGAGCTCGATGAGGCGGTCGAGTTCGCCCGGACCTCTCCCTTCCCCGACCCGAGCGAGGCGCTTGATGACGTCTATGCCTGAACCACAAACAGGTGCCCGTCGCTTGACCGTGGCCGAGGCGGTCCGAGAGGCGATAGCCGAGGAAATGAGGCGCGACGAGAACGTTTTCTTGATCGGCGAAGACATCGGCGTCGCGGGCGGGTTCGCAGGCGCTTTCGGTGTCTACGCCGGCCTGGTGGACGAGTTCGGCCACGACCGCATCATCGACACACCTATCAGCGAGAAAGCCATAGCAGGAGCTGCCGTCGGCGCCGCAGTGCTCGGGATGCGGCCGGTGGCGGACGTGCAGTACGCGGATTTCCTTTTCGAGTGCATGGACGAGCTCGTAAACCAGGCGGCGAAGCTCCGCTATATGTCAGGGGGAAAGGTTTCTGTGCCAATGGTTATGCGAGCTCCAGTGGGCGCCACCACCCGCGGCGCTCAGCACGGCCAGAGCCCCGAAAGCTACTTCGTTCACGTCCCCGGGCTGAAGGTCGTGGCCCCGTCAGACGCTTACCACGCCAAGGGCATCATGAAGAGCGCCATTCGCGACGACAACCCGGTGCTCGTGTTCGAGCACAAGTTGCTTTACGGCAGCAAGGGCCGGGAAGCGGCCGGGGGGCTCGACCTAACGGCGGAGGTACCGGCTGGTGACTACGTCGTACCGATCGGCCAGGCGGTTGTGAAAAGGCCAGGGCGGGACGTCACTTTGGTCGCCACTCACGTATCTCTTTACCGGGCCCTGGCCGCAGCCGAGCAGTTGGCCCGGGAGGGGACCGAGTGCGAGGTGATCGACCCGCTGACACTGCAACCGCTGGACGGGGAGACGATCTTCGGCTCCGTACGCCGGACGGGCCGGCTCGTAATTGTCCACGAGGACACCTTGACGGGCGGCTGGGGGGCGGAGGTCGCCGCTCGCGCCGCCGACGAGTGCCTCTCCTACTTGGAGGCCCCCATCAAGAGAGTGGCGACGTGGGATGTGCCCATTCCTTGCGCCCCGGTCCTCGAACAAGCAGTGCTGCCCGGTGTCGAGCGGATAATGGCGGCCGTGCAGGAAGTCTTGGCATGACAGCCATGGTTGGCTAAGGTGGCACACCCGGTTCGTATGCCCGCTCTGGGGCAGGCCAGCGACGAGTTACGACTGGTCTGCTGGCTGAAGTCCGAAGGCCAAGACGTGGCTGAGGGCGAGCCCCTGTTCGAGGTGGACTCCGACAAGACGACGCTGGACGTAGAGGCGGTGGCGACCGGGACGCTGTTGAAGCTCCTGTTCGAGCCGGGCCAGACCGTCCGGGCCGGCACCGTCATCGCCTGGGTGGGCGAGCGAGGTGAGGCACTTCCCGAAGCCGGCGTCGGAGCCGGAAGGGAAGGGACCGAAGCCACCGTCAACCCCGCAGGATTGGCGGAGGCCGCGGCCGCGGTCGAGCGCCGGCCCGCCACTCCTGCTGCCCGCGCCTTGGCCCGGGAGCATGGCGTAGACCTGGCCCGCCTGGCCGGGAGCGGCCCGGGCGGGCGTATCGAGCGCGGCGACGTGCAGAAAGCGGTCCCCGGGATGCAGGTCCAGCCGGGTGGTACCAAGGCGGGCGAGCAGGCTGACGAGCCGGTGCCCGCGCACCGGCGACTGATCGCCGAGCGTCTGGTGCGCGCCGCCCTCGTCCCGCAGTTCTCCCTGTCCCGGACGGTTGATGCCGGCCGAGCCCTGCAGCGACTGGCGGAGGTCCCGGGGGCGACCTTTACCCACCTCCTACTGCAGGCTGTGGCGGGCGCCCTTCGCGAGCACCCGCGGATGGACCGCGTCTGGGTTGAACAGGGCCCGTGCTTCCGGCGCTTGGAGCACGCCGATGTCGGTCTTCTGATAGCAATCGAAGACAACTTGGTGACGGTAACGGTGCCGGCACCAGACCGCCAGACCCTGGAGGAACTGGCCCGGACAACCCGGACCGTGGTAAACGAAGCGCGCTCGGGGCGGCTCCGGGCCTCGTTCACCGGCCCGGTGGCCGTGACCGTCTCCAATCTGGGCATGTTCGCGGTGGACCGCTTCGAAGCCATCGTCGACCCCGACCAGACGGCCGTGCTGGCCGTAGGGCAGATATCGCCGAGGGCCGCCGTTACCGATGAGGGGGTCAGGGCCGTTCCTCAAGTGGACTTGACCCTGGGCGTCGACCACCGCACCGTTGACGGGGCCGAAGCCGCCCGTTTCCTCGCCGCCGTCTGCGCCCACCTTCAGCGCTGACGCCGGCGTCGCCGGCCCTTCGGTGGCTTCGTGAGGACCGTGACGCGGTCCAGGCGCCCTTACCGCGTGCCGACTTAGGGGAACACAACCCACCCACCCCGGCCGCCCGGCTGTGACGTCGGGAACGAGGTACCAGGCGCGCCGGACTGGCTTAGTCTGGCGCCCCTGGACCTAGTTCAGCGCATCCGGAGAGGGAGGCAGCGAAATGAAGGCACTCGTAGCCCTGACGGCGGCACTCCTCCTACTCGTCGGGGTGGTCCTGCTACTAACCACCGGTGCTCCTGGCACCACCGGAC
>PMLI01000227.1 GCA_003158835.1 Acidimicrobiaceae bacterium | reverse complement strand
ATCATCAGTGACATTCGCGGGGCCCCGGGCGCCATCACGGCCGCGCAACGAATCCAGACCCTGCTGGAGCCTTCCGTCCGGTGCGGGGACCAGGACCTCACGGTGACCGGGAGCATCGGCATCGTCATACCCAACACCGGGGCGGACGCGGGAACGATCCTGCGCGATGCCGATACCGCCATGTACAAGGCCAAGGACGAGGGCCGCAACCGGTATGCGCTGTTCGACGAAACCGTGCGCCGTCGCTCGGTCGGACGCCTGGCGATGGAGGGCGAGCTCCGCCACGCCTTGTCGCGCCACGAACTCGAGGTGTACTACCAGCCGGTCGTCGAGCCCGTGAGCGGGCGGCCGGTAGGCGCGGAGGCATTGCTCCGGTGGCACCATCCGGCGGGCGGCTTCGTCCCACCCCTCGAGTTCATTCCGGTGGCGGAGGACTCCGGGCTGATCAAGCCCGTCGGCCGCTGGGTATTCAAACAAGCCATGTCTCAGCTGGCTCAATGGGACGCCGAAAAGGACGGACCGCGTCTCGATTTTCTCGCCGTCAACCTTTCCGCCCGGCAGCTCGACGACGCGGAGACATCGGACATCGTCCGCGACATGCTCGAGCACTATCGCATCGACCCGCGCCGCGTCTGTGTCGAGGTCACCGAGTCGGTGGTAATGGTCGACAGCGCGCCCACGCGGCGATCGCTGGACGCTTTCAAGAACCTCGGGTTGCGCGTGGCTATAGACGATTTCGGCACGGGCTACTCCTCCCTGGCCTACCTTCACACTTTGCCCGTGACGACGGTGAAAATCGATCGTTCCTTCGTCGAACGTCTTGGCGGTGCGGACGACTCCACCCCGGTCGTAAAGGCGGTTATCGACATGAGCCACGCCATGGGTTTGGGCGTGTTGGCCGAGGGGGTGAGCAACGAGCATCTCGGGGCCCGGGTCTCGGCCATGGGCTGCGATGAGGCCCAGGGCTTCTACTGGGCCCACCCGACGCCCGCCCACGAATTTGCCTGTTGGTGGCAACAGACAGGGCGACCAGCCGTCCCCCGACGCACCTGCTCCTAACCGCCCGGGGAGCGGCAATAACGCCGGACGCCTGGGTAATTACGGCGGGCCACGGGCGTACGATCTGTACCACCGTGCCGAGCCCACTTGCCGAGACGCTTGCCGTCATGCTCCTCGGTGGCACGCTCGTGTGGGTCGTGATCCGGCCATGGGGATGGCCCGAGGCCGTGTTCGCGGTCCCGGCCGCCGTTCTCCTCTTATTACTAGGAGCGCTGCCGTTGAGCCAGGCCGGCGACGAGATCAGGAACCTCGGCCCGACCATCGGCTTTCTCGGCGCCGTCCTCGTCCTGGCCGACATGGCCGATCGCTACGGCCTGTTCGAAGCCTCTGCGGCCTGGATGGCGAGCGGATCGCGTGGAAAGCCCGTGGCGCTGCTCGCCCTCGTGTTCGCCGTCGCCGCCGTGGTCACCGCCGTGCTCAGCCTCGACGCAACGGTCGTGCTGCTGACCCCGGCCGTGCTCACGGCAGTGGCCAGGCTCGGACTACGAGCCAAGCCACACGCCTACGCGTGCACCCACCTGGCGAACTCCGCCTCGCTGCTGTTGCCCGTCTCCAACCTCACCAACCTTTTGGCGTTCAGCGCCAGCGGCTTGTCGTTCGCCCGCTTCGGGGCGACCATGGCGCTGCCGTGGTTGGCGGCGATCGCCGTCGAGTGGACCGTGCTGCGGACGTTCTTTGCCTCCGACCTTGTGGGGCGGGGCGAGCCCCAAATGGCGACGTCGCGGCCCGTCCCCGTCTTTGCATGTGCGGCGGTGGCACTCACCCTCATCGGGTTCTTCGTCGCGTCCGTCCTCCACCTGGCGCCCGCCTTCGCCGCGCTCGGGGGCGCGGTCGCCCTGGCCGCGCCCGCCCTGGTGCACCGGCGCGTCAAAGTCCGGGATCTCGGCCGCGCCCTCGACATCCCGTTCCTGGCCTTCGTACTGGCCCTCGGCCTTGTCGTCAAGGCCGTCTCCCTCCATGGGCTCAGCTCGCTCGTGGGGCGCGTCATGCCCAGCCAGGTATCCCTCTGGTCGCTCCTCCTCGTCGCCGCCTTTGCGGCCGCGCTTGCCAACGTCATCAACAACCTCCCCGCCGTGCTCCTCCTTCTCCCGGCCGCCGCCGCCGCCGGCCCCGGGGAAGTGCTGGCGGTGCTGATCGGTGTCAACGCCGGCCCCAACCTCACCTACGTCGGCTCGCTCGCAACCCTGCTCTGGCGCCGTGCCTTGCGCCAGCGAGGTGAAGAGTTGCCCACCGCGGAGTTCCTTCGCCTGGGCGCCCTGACGGTGCCTCCCGTGCTGCTCGCCGCCACTGTCGCCCTGTGGGCTTCCCTCAAATTAGTGGGATGATGCACCCGTGAGGGTCGTCGTCTGGCTGACCGAGGGCACCTGGCGGGGATGCGTCGACGCCGCTGCCCAGAACCTGCCTCCCGACGCGAGCGTCACGCTCCTTCACGTCACGCCCTCCGATGTCAGCGAGGTGGCCGAGGCGGCGACCGCCGGGCTGCTGGGGCGAGCATTCCCGAGGCACAGACCGGCCCGCCACCTGGACGAGGTGGCCGACCGAGCGGGTCTGGAAATCTTGGCCGCGGCAGCGACCCGGCTGGGGCGGCAGGAGGCCGAGCTCCTCCACCGCCGGGGAAGGGTCGAGCGCGAAGTCGTCGGGGCAGTAGCCCGGGACGTCGACCTTCTCGTGGTGGCCCGTGACGGCGACCGGTCCCGTCTCGGCCCGCACAGTTTGGGCCACACCACTCGTTTCGTCGTCGACCACGCCCCGTGTTCGGTGCTGCTGGTGTGGCCGGACGAACCGCCGGGCCTCGAGTCGATACCGCCGCCTCCCCCACCGCCGCTACTACCAGCGCCGGCGTCACCGGTTAACATCAAGCCCCGAGCGTGACGTCCGCAAGCGACCACCGAAATCGCGTTGGTACACACCTGTCAAATAATCGCAGGTATTGCACAAAACGACTGCTCGGTGGGCAGTGGCTGCTCGGAGGGTTTGGCGTCGGCGGGGCGAACCGGGTTCCGGTGCCGGACACCTCGGCAGCGTCCGGCCAGCCAATCGAGCGACAACGCGCCAGGTCAGCCCTTCTTGGTCTCCCAGAAGATGCGGTCGATCTCCGCGATCTGGCGCAGCAAATCGTCGGCCACGGCGACGTCGGTCGTGTGCTTGGCCTCGCCCGCAGCCTTCGTCGCCTTCCAGAACAGCTGGTGCAGCTCCGGGAACTTCTCCACGTGAGGGGGCTTGAAATAGTCGGTCCACAACACCCAGAGGTGATGCTTGACGAGTTCGGCGCGCTGTTCTTTGATGAAGAGGGCACGTGCCCGGAAGACGTCGTCACTAGAGGAGTTGTACTTCTCCATGATGGCCTTGACAGAGTCAGCCTCGACCCGGGCCTGAACGGGGTCGTAGACGCCGCAAGGCAGGTCACAGTGAGCGTAAGCGGTCCGGGGCTCGCTAACCCGATCGGCCAGGACGAGCAGTCGCGCCAGCAAGGTCATAAGGAGACTCCTTTTCGTGAGGTCATGTGCTAAACGTACGTGCCGTGGGACACGGACAAGCCACACGTTATAGCGCCCGGAGCGATAAGCGAGCAGGCACAGCCGGCACCCCCAGCAACGCCCTCGCCCTCGCCGCCCTCGCCCTCACCGCTCTCGCCGCGGGCTGGGCATCTCGGCAACTCGAACGAACGGAGGTGTCGGGCGACAGCATGCGACCGGCGCTCCAACCCGGGGACCGCCTCGTCGTCCGGCGCACGAAATCCCTTGAGGTGGGCGACATCGTCGCCGCCGCCGACCCCCGCCGCCCCGCCCGAACGCTGCTAAAGCGGGCGGCCGCGGTCGACGACAGCGGGGTGTTCCTGGTGGGGGACAACCAAGCGCGTAGCACCGACAGCCGCCACTTCGGCCTTGTGCCATTGAGCCTTGTCCGGGGCAAGGCGGTGTACCGCTATGCGCCGCCGGGAAGGACAGGGTGGATCTGAACCACTCCGAGCACTCCGAGAGCCTAGGGCAGTAGCCAGTCTCTCACGTAGAGCTCCCGCTTTTCCGCCCAGTCCTCGGACGTTATGGCAAAGCGGACGTGGTCCTCCCACACTCCGTTGATCTCGAGGTAGCGCAACGCCGTCCCTTCATTGCGCAAACCGAGCTTTTCCGCCACCCGCAGGCTCGGGCGGTTGCGAGGGATGATCGAGACCTGGAGCCGGTGGAGCATCAGATCTTCGAAAGCGAACCGGGCCAAGGCGACAAAAGCCTCGGGCGTGTACCCGTTCCCTGCCATGGCCTCGTCGACCCAATAGCCGACGTAGGCATTCTGGAAGGGACCTCTCTGCACGGACGAGATGTTTANNAGATCCCGAAACCGTAACCGGTGCCCAGCTCGCGCTCGCGCAGGCGGGCGCTGCAGCGGGCCGCGAAAGCCCGCTTGTCAAGGGTGGGGTCCGGCTGGCCGGGTACGGGCCGTGGCTCCCACTTGACGAGCCAGTCTCGCGAGCGGGACCGCACCTCGCGCCAAGCGTCGAAGTCGGGCGCGACGAGCGGCCTGAGCAGTACGCGCCGGCCCCGAAGCTCGGGGTACACCATGGAATGGCCCCAGGTCATTGTCGGAAATGCTATCTGGCCGGCCTGGTCGGTCGGGACGCCCCGGGCAGCTGGGCCGGGCGGCCCGGGCCGAGGAGCGTCCATGCCAGACCATCCAGGATGTCCGACTCGGAGACGAGACAGTCGCCGAAGCCGAAATGCGCCATCAAGGTGGCTAGGACCAGCGTGCCCCCGACGATGACGGGCGCCCGGCCCGCTTCGATGCCGGCGTGCCCCGAGCGCCGTGCTGCCGGCTCGCGGGCGAGATCGTGCGCCGCCCGCTCGACAGCCGGGCGGGACAGCCGGTAGTGGTGCACGGCGGTGCGGTCGTAAACGGCCAGGCCCTGGTCGTAGCAGGCCAGGGCGGCGACGGTGCCGGCCAGCCCGACCAGGGCCCGGGCCGAGACCAGGCCCGGCACCGTAGCCTCAGCTCGCTGGTACTGCGCCTTCAACCAGGCCGCCGCCTCCACCAGCTCGGGCGCGGCCGGAGGGTCGTGACGGAAGAAGCGCTCGGTGACGCGGACACACCCGNNCGACCTCGGCCGCCTCCTCACAGAACGCAGCCCGGTTGCCGGCGTCCCGCAGGGCCGAGGTGCCCACCAGGCGCGCCCGTCGCACATTGTGGTGGTCCATGACCTCGCGGTACTGGCGCAGCACGGCTATCACCCTGTCGATCGCCGCCGGCAGAAGCGATCGTGACCGGTCGACGCCTTCTCCGAGCTTGGTGATCCTCATGAGGCGCACGATGGGCACGCCCGTAGGCCCGCATACCAGCAGGCGGGTGGACAGGGTCCCGCAGTCGACGGCGGCGACGTTAACCATTGGAAAGCTGCCGGGCCACCCAGCGGCCCACAGGGTCGTCGCCACCGGCGAGGAACCAGGCGTAGTGAGCGTGCAGGCACTTGACGCCGCACCGGGCCCCCCCGACCCCGCCGCTCGGGCGCGGCCCGCTCCACTCGGCCGGGACGGCCGCGTCTCGTTCGGCCGCGTAACGGCTGTGGGCCTGCTCGAGCTCGTCGGGACCGACGGCCGCCTCGGCCGCCCCGACACCTCCGGCCGCCTCCAAACGATCGATGGCCAACCGGGCCTGCTTACCCACGAGCCAGTACCGCGTCGGCATGGGAGTGCCGTCATCCAGTACGGGGCCGTTCCGGATCACAACGGGGCCCTGGTCGTCTGACACGACCACTTCGAACGGCTTTCGGGGCACCCGCCCGAGCAGAGCCGCAAGCTTGTCCGAGTCGCTCAACTTCGCCGGATGGGCGTGGGACCGCGGTCCGCCCCGTGCAACTTCGCCTTCTCGCTTACCAGGAACGGTGGTCCACAACGGTCCTTCACAAGTGGTGCCAGAACTCCAAAGAGGCGTACCAGGGGGCCTTGGCCTGTTGCGGCACCACCGCGGGGCGAGGCCGGTCCGGCGACGGCAGCACCATAAAAGCCTGCTGGCCCGCCCCGACAAGGCCGTACTCGGCCCGAGCGATCCGCTCGATGGTGGAGTCGTTTTGGAGCGCGGCGCTCTGCGCCGTCAACTTGGCGTTCTCCGCCTTCAGCACCGCGATAGTTTGCTCCTGGCCCGCTATGTCCTTCTTCTGGTCAAGATAAGTACGGGCCGGGAAGAGGAAGAGGTACATGGCTCCGCACATGACCAGGACGGCCAAGCCGAACTTTACGGTCAAGCGCATACCGGCCCCTCAGATGTTGAAGAAATAGCAGTTGTGACCAGAGTGAATAGGGAGAGTAGCTTATACGTCCCGGCTGGGACGAGTACGGGTCCCGTGGTCGCCTGGCCCCCAGGCGCGTAACGCCCCGGCGTGGTGAGTGGTTCAGGGGGCCGGCTGAGCCGGCTCAGCCGGCTCGCCTGGCTCGCCCAGCTGGGCCGGCTCAGCCGCCTTCACCTCTTCCCACAGGACGTCCAGGCGGGCCACGCCCATCTGATGCAGGTCCAGTCCTCGGGCCGCCGCCAGAGCCTCGACGGCCTGAAAACGCCGGCGGAACTTGGCCGTCGCCTCCCGCAGTGCCGCCTCCGGGTCAACCTTGACGTGGCGGGCCACGTTGACGGCCGCGAACAGGAGGTCCCCGAGCTCATCGCGAACCGGGCCCGTACCAAGGGTGGACGGAGCCGGGCTACCCGCCGGCGACGAAGCTATAGCCACGCTCAGTTCGACCAGCTCCTCGCCCACCTTCGCCAAAGCGCCCCCGGCGTCTTCCCAGTCGAAGCCGACGGACGCCGCCATCCTTTGGATCTTGTGGGCATAAAGCAAGGCCGGGAGGTTGCGGGTGACCTCGTCCATGACACCGGCCTGTTTTCTTTCTACCTTCTTTATCTGCTCCCAGTTCCTCATGACGTCGTCCGGGGTACCGGCCACCACGTCCCCGAAAACGTGGGGATGTCGGCCGACCAGCTTGTCGTGGACGTTTCGCGCCACATCGCCGAGGGCGAACTGGCCCTGCTCGGCCGCCAGGACCGAGTGGAACACCACCTGGAACAGGACGTCACCCAGCTCTTCTTCCAGGTGTTCGTACCCGGCGCCGTCCGGGCCGAGTTCTTCGATGGCTTCCAGCGCCTCGTAGGACTCTTCGAGCAGGTAACGGGTGAGGCTTTGATGCGTCTGCTCCCGGTCCCATGGGCAACGGGCCCTCAATGTCCGCACCAGCTCCTCGAGGCGCACCAGCTCAGAAGCAAAAGGGTCGGCCAAGGTGGGCACCCACAGGCTGGTCAGGTGGTCGGGCTCGACGGTGCGGTCAAGGTCGTCCCATGAGACCCTCCGGACGGACTCGTCCGGGAGCCCGAGGCGCTGCAGGACCGTTACCTCGAAGGCGCCGGGGAGGTCGGAGCGGCCGGGGAGGTCGGAGCGGCCGGCGCTCGGGGGTGATTGGTCGATCACGGATCCGATGGCAAGCTTCACCTCAGACAGCACGGCCCGAGAGTCGCATTGGCCTACTAACAAAGGTCCTCGACAACCAGCCGCCTCGAGCGCAAAGCGGTGCCCATCGACCATGCGGGCGCCTGCGGCCAGCGGGTCCACGCCCAGACGGGAAAAGACCAGGTCCACGAAGGAGACGCCCGGGAGGACGACCGTAGTCACCCGGGGGTCAGCCCGCAGGAGCTCGACGCTGCGCTCGGCCACCACGGGCGAGCCCGGAACGGCATAGATGACACTCTTCTCGCGGGCGGCAGACTCGGCCAGTACGTCGACGATGCCGGAGTAGACCTCCTCCATGCTGGCGGCGGACTCGTAGAGGTAGTCGAAACTCCGGGCGCCTGGCACCGATGCGGCCGACGGGTGCCGGGAGGTCCGCAGCCACCGGACCGGCGTCGCCTCGATGGCGGCCAGCACCTCGGAGGTCATCAAGCCCGGCCGGCCAGGCCCGAGGCCCACCACCGTGACCTGCGCCGGGGTGACCACTAGGCTAGGCAGGGGCAGCCGCGCCGGCGGGCCATACCTGGGGGAGGTAAGGCGACGGCAGGGCCTTTGTCCACGACCCGTACAGGGGGTTGACCTGGACCGTGGCTGTCTTCAAGAGCTTGATCAGGCTGGCGTCGGTACCAACGCCCACGACAGGCCACACCGGGGTCTGGCTGCTGGAGGCCGAAGCTACAACCTCGATGTCGGACGCCACCTTCTTGTTGAAGGGGATCCCCGTTCGCGAGCGCACCTGGACCACCGTGTAGCCAAAGCTCTCCGCCAGGGCGGCAGCCTTCCCAGGCTTGAGCGCGCCGACCTGGCGGCGCAAGGCGGGCGGCTGTCCGAGGAGCTGCTCGGGAGTCAAGCAGTAAAGGGCTCCGCTGGTCACGGGAGCGGCCGAGGTCGCCGGCACCGTACCGCTGAGCTCGCCCGCGATCTCTTCGGCCTGCTTGCGGCTGGCGGCCATATCGATGCTGCCACCCGGGCCAGGCACGGACACATCCACCGTCCGTAGGCACACCTGTGTCCAGAAAGCGGACGAGGCGGCCTTGTACAAGGCCTGGTCCCCGCTGAGGTCGGACAGCTTCGGCTCTATCAGGGCATGTTCCGCATCCTGCTCGGCCACCTGCGAGCGCAGCCAGGCCGGCAGTTGCTGCCACATCTGCGGGTTGGCGGCATCCTCGCTCGCCCAGGCCGTCGCCACCTCGAGCCGGGACGGCGCCTCGCCCCGGCCCGCCAGGTACTGGTGAACGGCCGACGCCGACACCAGGAGGGTGAGCCGGCCCGTGACCCAGACCAACCCGTAGTCACCAGGGCCCGAACCGGTCCCCTGCACGGTGAAGGCGGGCTCCTGCTGGCCCTGGGCCGCCGCCTCCTGAGACGCCATCTCGCTGGCGGTCTGGAACGCCTTGACGTAGGCCGGGCTCGAGGACCATGCCTCGAGGTACTGGTCCAACTGTCCTTGGGTGATGACCTGGCCGTTAACAGTGGCCGCCGGCGGCGAGGCGCTGCAGCTGGAAAGGGCTCCGGCCAGGGCCGCGGCCGCCAGGGCCGCCGTCAGCGCCTTTGTCTTGGCGCGCCGACCACGACGGCCAACGAAGCGGGAACGGCGAGAAATGGTTACAGGTCTCACTGCCGGGCCAATGTTAGTGCCCCTCGAGCGGGCTCATCCGGCGGTGGCGGCACCAGGGCTCGTAGCATCTCCACCAGCGCCCCGGCGGGGTCGGCGGTCCCTCGCAGAGACCCTACCACCTGGCCCTGGTCCGGCTTGTAGACCGCCCGCGGCCACAACCGGCCCAGCCTCACCTGCTCGCTCGCCTTCAGCGCGACGGGTGAGATCCGGGCCACCAGAGCGCCCGTGGGCGTACCCAGGCCCCCCTTCACCACGGCGACCTCGCGCAGGCCCAGGCGGGCGCACTCGGCCCTCAGGTGGCCGATCCCGAGCAACGCCTGAGCGGCCGGGGGCAGCGGACCGTAGCGGTCGACCCACTCGGCCTCGATGTCGTCGACCTCTTCGTGGGAGCTGACCGTGGCCAGGCGACGGTACGCCTCGAGGCGCAGGTCCTCACGCTCGACGTAGCCCACGGGCAGGTTGGCCGTGACAGGCAGGTCGAGACGGATCTCAGCCGGCGGACGGACCGTCTCCCCTTTGAGCTCGGCGACAGCCTCGCTCACCATCTGGACGTAAAGGTCATAACCCACGGCCGCGATGTGGCCGGACTGGTCGGCCCCGAGGAGGTTGCCCGCCCCCCGGATCTCGAGGTCGCGCATGGCGATCTTGAAGCCGGAACCGAGGTCGGTGTGCTCGCCGATCGTCCGCAGCCGTTCGTAGGCCTCCTCGGTCAGCTTGTGGTTGGGCGGGTACATAAGGTAGGCGTACGCCCGTTGCCCGGCCCGCCCGACCCGGCCCCGCAACTGGTGCAGCTGGCCCAGCCCCAGCATGTCGGCACGGTCGATCACGAGGGTGTTCACGGTGGGCATGTCTATGCCGGACTCGATAATCGTCGTGCACACCAGGACGTCGTAGCGGCCCTCCCAGAAGTCCAGCACGACCCGTTCCAGCGACCCCTCGTCCATCTGGCCGTTGGCAATGGCAACGCGGGCTTCGGGGACGAGCTCGCGAAGGCGCGCCGCCACCTTGTCGATGTCGCGGACCCGGTGGTGGACGAAGAAGACCTGGCCTTCCCGGAGCAGTTCCCGCCGCACCGCTTCCGCCACCGCCCGCTCGTCGTACTCGCCGACGTAGGTGAGGATGGGGCGGCGTTCGGCCGGGGGTGTCGTGATGAGGGAGAGGTCCCGTATGCCGGTCAAGGTCATTTCCAGAGTGCGCGGTATCGGCGAAGCCGTCATCGTAAGCACGTCCACATTTGTGCTCAGCTTCTTTATCGTCTCTTTGTGGTTGACCCCGAAACGCTGTTCCTCGTCCACCACGAGCAGGCCCAGGTCCTTGAACTTGACGTCGCCGGCCAGCAATTTATGCGTGCCGATGACGACGTCCACCGCCCCGTTGGCCAGGCCGTCGGTGACCGCCC
Source organism: Acidimicrobiaceae bacterium (assembly GCA_003158835.1). Classification (GTDB taxonomy): domain Bacteria; phylum Actinomycetota; class Acidimicrobiia; order Acidimicrobiales; family Palsa-688; genus Fen-671. Next base: position 6,443 of record PMLI01000227.1, on the reverse strand, counting down.
TCGCTTCGGCCGGCGTCAAGAAGCGGGAGAGCATCTCCACCCGGACAGGGTAATTGGCGAAGCGGTCGCCGAAATTCTGCAGGTGCTGGGAAGCCAGCAGCGTCGTGGGCACGAGCACGGCCACCTGCTTGCCGTCCTGTACGGCCTTGAACGCCGCCCTCATGGCCACCTCGGTCTTGCCGAACCCCACGTCCCCGCAGACGAGCCTGTCCATCGGGACGGGCGCTTCCATGTCCGCCTTGACGTCGACGATCGCCTTCAGCTGGTCGGGCGTCTCTTCAAAGGGAAAGGACTGCTCCATCTCCGCCTGCCACGGCGTGTCGGGGCCGAACGCGTGGCCGGGGGAGGTGGCCCGTCTTTGGTAAAGAACGACCAACTCGTGGGCGATTTCGCGCACGGCTCGTCTCACGCGGGCTTTTGTCTTTTGCCACTCGCTGCCGTTCAGGCGGGACAGCGCCGGCGTCTCACCACCCGTGTAAGGGCGAAGCGCGTCGACCTGGTCCGAGGGTACGTACAACTTGTCGCCGTCGCGGTAATCGAGCATCAGGTAGTCGCGCTCGACGTCGCCGATGGTCCGCTTTACCATGCCGCCGAAACGGGCCACGCCGTGCTGGAAATGCACGACGTAGTCCCCGGTCTTCATGTCGTCGAAAAATGTCGGCACCGACGCCGCCCGGGGCCGGCTGACGCGGTGGGGGCGATGGCGGCCGGTGAGGTCGCTTTCGGCCAGGACCGCCATTTGCAGCGCCGGGTAGATGAAACCGCGCTCGACGGGCACCGCCACGACCTGCAAGCCGGGGCCGAGCTCGTTCACCACCGGGGCGTTGAAACCCTCGTCGCGCAGCGATTGTGAGATCCTCTGCGCGCTGGTGGCGTTTTCGGCGCAGACCGCGACCGTGTAGCGCTTGGCGCTGAGATCGCGCAGTTGCGCCAGCAGACGCTCCATCCCCGCCGCCACCGGGCTCCAACCCGTGATCGTCACCGATGCCGTGCCGGGCCCCTCGGCTATGGCCGGGAGCATGGCCACGGACGCCCCCGTGCCGCTGAGAAGACGGTCAAAAGGTAGGTGGAGGCGGGGGAAGTCCCGGCCCTGAGCTCCCCAGGTGACGGCCAGGGCCCCGGCCAGGTCGGCCTCCTCCTCGGCGATCTCGATGGCACGCTCGCGCATGCGACGCGGCTCGACCAGCAGGACCCTGGCACCCTCGGGGAGCAGGTCGACCAGCAGGCGCCCGTCAGCCGTGAGCCATGGCAGCCATGACTCCATACCGTCGAAGCTGAGCCCGTCCGCCAACCGCTCCCAGGTCTCGCTCCCCCACGGCTCTTCTTGGCGCAGCGCCTCCGCCCGCTGGCGGACCTCTGCCGATGGCAGGAGCTCCCGGCACCCGAAAATGATCACGTCGTCCCGGTCGCTGGTCGACCGCTGGTCTCCCACCGAGAACTCGGTGAGCCGGTCCACCTCGTCACCCCACAGGTCGATCCGCACCGGGGACGCCGCCGTCGAGGGGAAAACGTCGACAATGGACCCCCTCACGGCTATCTCGCCCCGGTGCTCCACCTGGTACTCCCGCCGGTAACCGAGGCTGACGAGGTCCTCCACCAAACGGCCGAGATCGACCTGTTGGCCTCCGCTCACCTGGACGGGCTCCACGTCTTCGACGTGAGGCCCGAGCCGTTGGAGCAGGGCCCGGACGGGGGACACTATGACCGAGGCGAGCCCGGCGTCGCCGGCGCCGTCGCGCAGGCGGCGCAGCCGCCACATGAGCTCGAGGCGCCGGCCCATCGTCTCCGCCCCCGGGCTCACTCGCTCGAACGGCAGCGTCTCCCAGGCGGGGAAGAAGGCGACCTGGTCGGGGCCCAGCCATGCTCCTATGTCGTGAGCCAGGCGGGCGGCGGCGGTGGCACTGGGAACGGCCACGACGACGGGGCGCCGGGCGCCATGCTCGACCACCGAGGCGATGGCAAAAGCCTGCGCCGGCTCGGCAATGGCAACCGTACGCTCCGCCCCCGCCACCAGCCCGGCCAGGTTGGTGTCCCGGTTGGCCAGACGCAGGAGGGGAGCCAGTACACGGGCCGGCGCCCGTCGCGGCCTACCAGCCCGGTCCTGTACTACTGAAGCCATCTGGCGCCCGTCACCTCGATCGTCCTGTCACTCTGTGAGCACTCTGTGACCATTAAAGGGCTCTTGTCAGACCTGGCGAGCGTTGAGCTCGTTCTGTGCCGCCGGCACCCCACGTTCCAGGACCATTACGACGGCGTCGGCGGCGACTTCGACGGAGACCTCGAGCTGGCGCCTCTCCAACCGGCTCGGGGCCGACAACACGTGGTCCACGCCGTGCTCCTTGCCGCCCGGAGGCTTCCCGATCCCGATGCGGACACGGGAGAACTCGTCCGAGCGCAACCACGCCTTGATGCTGCGCAGACCGTTGTGACCAGCCAGCCCGCCTCCCGCCTTGACCCGCACGGCGCCCAGCGCCAAGTCCATTTCGTCGTGCACTATCAGCAGTTTGTCCAGCTCGGAGACATTGAACCTCTTGACCAAGCGGGCCACTGAGCGGCCCGACTCGTTCATGAACGTCTGGGGGAAAGCCAGGACCAGGCGCTTGCCGTCCAGCTTGACCTCTGCCACCAAGGCCAGCTCCTTGCCCGGGCGCAGCCGCTCGCCGTAGCGCTCGGCCAGCAAAGCGACCACGTCGGCACCGACGTTGTGACGGCTCTTGGCATAACTCGGGCCCGGGTTGCCGAGCCCGACCGCCAGCAGGTCGGCGCCTGACGTCGCCTCAGACTTGCGCGTCCAGACCAGGGCGGGGTCAGCCCTCCTCGGCCGGCGGAGCACCACCCGCGCCCGGCGCGCCCGGCGCTCCCGGCTCAGCCGGGCTGACCACCTCGGGCGCCTCGGCTTCCTCGGCCGCCGCCACGGCCGCCATGTCTGCGGCTGTCCTCGACAGAGCCGCAATCACGACCGGCTCATCCGGGTCGGCGTCGGTCGTGACCCCTTCGGGGAGCCCGAGGTCGCGCACCCGCAACACTTGGCCCACTTCCAGGCCGCTGACGTCGAGCGTGATCTCCTGGGGGATGCGATCGGGGGTGGAATGGATGCTGAGGCTGGTGAGGAGCTGCTCGAGCACACCCTGTTCCCGTTCGACATTGGCGGCCACGCCCACCACGACGACCGGTACCTCGGCGTGGACCACTTCGTCGCGGCTCACGACCTGGAAGTCGACGTGGGCCACGGTACGGCGGACGGGGTGGCGCTGAAGCTGGCGGGCCAGGACGAGGTGGGCCGAGCCCTCAACCTCTAGTTCAAGGACCTGGTTGAGACCATGAGCCGACAACGCCGCGCCCAGGTCGCGGGCTACTACAGACACGGCCAACGGCTGCATGCCGTGCCCGTAAATGACTCCCGGGATGCGCCCGGCCACCCGCAGCCTTCTCGAGGCGCTTGACCCAGTCGTACGCCCGAGCTCCGCGACCAACTTTACTTCTGCCATTGTTCGCTCGCGCTCCGCTTACTAGTTCGGTACCCCGCCAAATGGGCTTTGAGGGGAAGGGAGCCAATGATAGCCGCTCGGGCCGGGCATGGACCAAGCGGGCCGGCCGCGCAACCGCAGGCCCGGGGGCTAACTCTGGTTGTCTCCCCCGAAGATCTGCGAGACGGAACCCTCTTCGAAGACGGCCCTGATGGCGTCGGCGAAGGTCTTGGCCACCGAAACGCTCTCGATCTTGGGGATCCGCTTCTCCGGCGGCAGCGGGACGGTGTCGGTGACCACGATCCTCGAGATGTTGGAGTTCTTGAGGCGGTCGATGGCCGGTTCGGAGAACACGCCGTGGGTGGCCATGGCCCACACGTCCGTGGCGCCCTTCTGGGCCAGGATCTTCGCCGCTTCGCAGAGAGTGCCGGCGGTGTCGATCTCGTCGTCGATCAGGACGCACATCCGCCCCCTGACGTCGCCCATCACGTCCAGGGCCTCGACGTGGCCGACGAGGTCCACACTGCGACGCTTGTAGACCGCCGCCATGTCCATGTCGCCGGCGTTGCGAGCCGCTCTTTCTGCCACCTTGGTCCGGCCCGTGTCAGGTGACACCATGACCAGGTCGCCGGCGACATTGGCCCGGATGTAGTCCACCAGGAGGTTGACCGCGGTCAAGTGGTCCACCGGCCCGTCAAAAAAGCCCTGGACCTGTCCAGAGTGCAGGTCCACGGACATGATCCGTTCGGCGCCGGCGGCACCGAAGAAGTCCGCCACCATCCGCGCCGTGATCGGTTCGCGGCCTCTCGACTTGCGGTCCTGACGCCCGTAGCCGTACCGGGGGCAAACCGCGGTGATCCGCTTGGCCGACGCCCTCTTGGCGGCGTCGATCATCACCCACTGCTCCATCATCAAGTCGTTGACAGAGCGCCCGTTGGAAGGGCAATGGGTCTGGAGAATGAACACGTCGGCCCCGCGCACGGACTCGCCGAAGCGGGCCCGGATCTCTCCGTTGGGGAAATCGAGCACCTCACAGGGGCCCACATGCAATCCCAGATGGGAAGCGATATCGGTGGCCAACGCCGGGTGCGAACGCCCGGCGTAGAACTGGAGCCTATGTTTCGAGATCAGTTCCACTCGGTGCCTCACCTTCCAGGCTGTACGCGCCCATCTCCGGGCGGATAACCGAACCGGGCGCTACAACAGTGCCAGGCGCCAACCACGCCCACGGGCCTACACGGGCGTCCTCTCCGATAACTACTTTCTCAGCCGAAGTCGCCCGCACCTGGGCCCTCGCCCCGACCGTGCAATCGATCAAATGGGTGTTCGGCCCCAATTCGGCGCCGGTGGCGACCCTCGTGCTCCCCTGAAGGATAGTCCCAGGGAAAAGGGTGACGTCCTCGCCAAGCTCGACCGTGGAGTCAAGGTAGGTGTGCCGCGGGTCGAGCATGGTGACGCCCCGGCGCATCCAACGGTCGTTTATCCGCCCCCTCAGCACCGCCTCTGCCCCCGCCAGCTGGCAGCGGTCGTTTACCCCGCTGGCCTCGGTGGGCTCGGGCGCCACCATCGAGATGACCGGGTAACCCGCACCGTGCAGCACCGAGATGACGTCGGTCAGGTAGTACTCACGCTGGGCTTTGTCAGGGCTGAGGCGCCGAAGAGCCGGGGCCAGCACCGACCGGCGGAAGGCGTAGATCGAGGTACCCACCTCGTCGATGGCCAGTTGCTCCTCGGTGGCGTCCGCCTCCTCGACTATGCCCGAGACGCGCCCATCGCGTGAGCGGACCACCCGGCCGTAGCCGCTGGGGTCATCGAGCCGAGCCGTGAGGAGAGTGGCCGCCGCCGATGAAGCCCGATGGGCGGCCACCAGGGCCGCCAGCGTGCCCGGTCGCAGCAGGGGCGTGTCTCCGGGGAGCACCACGAGGTCGTCCATCTCGCCGTCGTCTTCGTGGAACGCCGTCAGCGCCACCGACAGGGCGTCGCCCGTCCCTCGCTGCTCAGGCTGCTCGACAACCTCGAGGGGGGCAGCCGGGGAGCCCGCTTCGGCCAGGGCCTTGGTCATCCTCGTCGAGCCGTGGCCGACGACGACCACCACCCGTGACAGGTCCAACCCGCCCAGTGCCTGCAGCACCCACATGACCATGGGGCGGCCGCACAGGCGGTGCAGGGGTTTGGGGCGGGCGCTGTGCATACGAGTGCCTTCCCCGGCCGCCAGCACGACCGCCGACAACTTGGGTTGCTCGCCGGCCACCGGCCGGCCCATCTCGACGTCCCGGTCGTAGTAACTCACGTTGATCTTTCTAGTCCCGCTCGCCGGTCATTTGAGCCCTGGGCGAGCGAGGGCCCCGCCGCCGCAACCGGGCCGGGGACCGGGCACAGCTCCCCGTCAGTCCCTACCAACGGCCGCCGCTCAGCGACCGGGTATCGTGGTTGCCGGCCACCAGGGCCGGCCCGCAGGTCGGCCCCAGGTCGTTCCGGGGTAGTTCAATTGGAAGAACGCCGGACTTTGGATCCGGATGCTTGGAGGTTCGAGCCCTCCCCCCGGAGCCCTAAATGAGCAGGTCAGCGCCAGTTTTCTGACTTAGGCTCGGGGCGAGGGAAGAGCCGATGTCAACAAAATGTCAACAGGCCTCGGGCTGGCCGATGACACCTCCCGCCCAAACAGCTGCTCCGAGAGGGCCGCGCCCGCCTGCTCCGCCATGCCAGGCAGGACGTGGGCGTAGACCGAGAGCGTGATGGTCAGGTGCCTTTCGAAGAGTACGACGCGGACATAGCAGAAAACCAGATCCTCCTCGGGGCGTGCGGCCTCGGGCTCGCCGTCCCTCGGCTGCGGTCCGAAACCCGCTGCCGACTGTCCCGGGTTGTGAACCGCCTGGACGGCGTCACTGACTTGCCACGGGGGACAGTCCGCCCTCATCATGCCGGCCGATGTCGGCCAGGCCAGGTTCGTACCCAAACCGCTGAAAGTGGTGGGCC
>PMLI01000410.1 GCA_003158835.1 Acidimicrobiaceae bacterium | reverse complement strand
GTTCATGATGCGGGTATAGATGTTCCCGGTCTCTGCCAGCCCGAACAGGGCGGCAGCGTGGTCCGTGTCCCGGAACACATAGCTGGTCGTCTGGTAGATGGGTACGGCGCGTGCCCCGGTCGTGGGGTCAGGCGTAGCACCTGCGTGGATCTGGCGGGTCTCGAAGCCTTGGGCCTGGGTCACGGTGCTCCTTTGGGGCAGGATGGCAGGATTGGTAGGGCGGGACTGGTTCTTTCGGTACCACAAAACTACTAATAATGATGGGCCTGCTCAAGATTGATATCGGCCCGGTCCCACCGGTCGGTGGGCCGGCCCCGCTCGAAGTCGGTGGGCCGGCCCCGCTCGAAGTCGGTGGGCCGGCCCCGCTCGAACACGATGCGGCCGTCCCGGATGACCGTGCGCTGCGGCGACGCCGCCGCCATGGCCGTGGCCGGCGCCGGCCCGGGGACCAGCACGAGGTTGGCAGGTTGGCTGACGGCCAGGACATGCGGCGCTAAGCCCAGGACCGCCCGGGACGCCGCCGTCACGGCCTCGAAGGCCTCAAGGGGATCGCGGTGGCCGGCTATGACCAGCAGCGACGCGGTTTCGAGGGGGTCGGCCCGTCCCATGGGGTTGAACGGGTCCTGGATATTGTCGCCGCCCCCGGCCACGACCACTCCGGCTTGGCGGAGCGGGCCGATCGCCGTGATACCCCGGGGCGCCGGGCCGTGCCGGCCCCGGCCCTGCAAGTAGAGGTTGGTCTGGGGCAGGGCGACGACGGAGACCCCGGCCGCGGCGAGCGAGCCGGCCACGCGGCGCTGGACTTCAGGCGCCTGCTCGCCCAGGCTCACGCAGTGGCTGGCCGTGACCCCGGTGGGGAAGCCGCCGCCCACCCGTTCGGCCAGGCTCATGAGAGTGAAGCGATCGACGTCGAGCGTTTCGTCAAGGTGCAGGTTGACCGGGAGCCCGCGGTCGAGGGCGACCGAAAGGAGAGGCGCGGGTGCCGATCCCCGGGCCCGTGTCGGTATGGGTGCGGATGGCCCTCGTCCCATGGGCGAGGTAGCGGTACGCGGTCTCGAGCGCCCGGTGGGTGATGTCCCGGGTCGTCATGGACGGTCGGGCTGCGACCCAGGCGGCGACGGCGGAAGCCAGGTCACCTCCGCGGGCTGCGACTATCCCCGCCGTCATGGCCTTGTCGAGGTGGACGTGGGGTTCGGCGAAGGTAGGCAAGGCCACCAGTCCGTCACCGTCCAGCTCGATGAGCCCTTCAGCGCGGGCGGAGCCCGGGGGTTGGATGTTCTCGACGATGCCGTCGCGGATGACCAGGTCGGCTCGGGAGGACGGGTGGGAGGGCTCTGTCTCCGGCCGGCCCCTGAAGGGTGCCGGCCCTGGGAGTGTGACGCGACTTATCAGGTAATCGCGGTCCCGCATGAGGGCTCTCCTTGGTGGGCCAGGTTGCGACCGGAGCTGGCCCGGGCTATAAATATCCGACTATTTCTATCAAATTCATAGCAGAAGTTGGTTTTGTTCGCCAGAAGGCGACCATCCGGAAAGGGGAGTGTCATGACCCACGCTTCGGTCGCCGGCTCCCCGCTCGCGGTCGACCCGGCACTGCTGCGGCTTTCCGTAGGGATCGAGACGGTAGAGGACATAGTGAGCGATCTCACCCGGGCGCTCGAGCCGTTCAGCTGATCCTGGTCCGCCTCGGCCTGGTTATCGTTGCCTTGGTTGCCTTTCGCCCGGCGTTATCTCGAGGTCGTACAGGGCGGCCCGCTCGAACAGGTCGTCCACAAGGACCGGGTTCATACCCCACGCCGAGAGCTGGGAAGCCGCTACGGCGGCGCGGGGCCCGGTCCCACAGTGGGCCCAGATGGGCCGGCCGGGTGGGAGGGAGTGCTTCTGGGCTTCCAGGTCAGGGAGGGGGATGTGGCGGGCCCGGACGAGGTGACCGGCGCCCCACTCGGCGTGATGGCGGACGTCGAGCACCAACGGCTCTTCGTCCCGGTGGACCGCCGCCGCCAGGTCACCGAAGGTCGCCACCCGGTAGTGGTTAGCACGCTCGAGGTCCAGGTCACTGGCGAGCACGAACCCCGAGACGAGCTCGCGCCCGATCCGGGCCAGGAGGCGGCGCGACCTCTGGACCTCTTCGTACGAGCAGGCGATGAGGGCGTACGGCGCTTCGAAAGGGACGGCCCAGCCGAAGTACGTGGTCAAGCTGTCACCGAGCTCGATGTTGAGCGCACCTTGGCGGTGGCCGGCTGCGAACGCCCGCCGCGGCCGCAGATCGGCGACGACCGAGCCCGTGGCCAGCCAACGGTCGAGGTCGGTTACGTCCAATCGGCCCGTCGGCTGGTAGCGAGGGGTGCCGGCACCGGTCCGGTTGATGGGTGCCATGTAGCGGTAGTAGGACGGGACCGGTGGACGCTCCTGGCGCAGCGTCCTGACGAAGTCTTCCAGAGCGGTCCGCACCGCCGGGTTCCGCTGGCGTTCGAGCGCGACCGTGAGCGTGGCCCCCTCGGCGCCGGAGCCGGGCGAGGCGCTACAGAAGCTGCCGAAGCCGTGGGTCGGCAGCACCTCCGTGCCGTTGTCGAGCTGGCTGAGCAACCGCCGCACGCTGTGCCACTGGGCCGCCGCCAGCTCGTCGGCGCGCTCTTCGCCGAGCAGGTCGGTACGGCCGACCCCGTTCGGCAGGACCGACCCGCCCGTACAGACGTAGCTCCTGGCGCCTGTTTGGCTTGTCAGCAGGTAGGAGAGGTGATGGGGCGCATGGCCCGGTGTCGCCAGGGCCAAGACCTTGATGGTGCCGGTAGCGACCTCGGCGCCGTCGCCGACGGTGGAGCATTCCTTCGCAAAGCCGAGATCCTCCCCCTCGGGCAGGACATAGCTGGCGCCCGCGTGGCGGGCCAGACCGAGCCCGCCGCTCACGTAGTCGTTATGGATGTGGGTCTCGAACACGTGGGTGATGCTGACACCCAGAGCTTGCGCCTCGGCTAGGTAGCGCTCCTGCTCGCGCTGGGGGTCGACGACGACAGCGACCTCACCGTCATGAACGAGGTAGCTCCGGTCGCCGAGCCCGGCCGCCTCGAAGCCGACCACCTCGATCTCGGCCTCGACGTTCACGGCATCGGCGGCGCCGCCGCCCGCTCGGCGCCGCCCGCTCGGCGCCGCCTACCTACTCGCTCTTGGAAGGTGGTATCCAGCATTTCCATAGCTTGCATGGTGATAGTATATTACGGTCACGTCGTCGCCAAGGCCGACCGGTTCCCGGCCCCACGGCTGAGGCGGTCCGTCGGTGGCGGCGCGCCTTCCGCCGCCGGGCAAAATCGACCGCCGGGGGCACTGAACAATAAACGGGCACAAATCTTGATATCTGGATCATATTTAGAAGATTTGCAAGTGGGCCGCCCGCCCTGGTATGTCGTCGACCCCGGGTGCTAGAAAGAAACCGGATTAACGCAGAGGAGCTGGGTATGCCCGAGAACCAAGGACCGCAGCTCGCGCTCAGCGACAGCGCGGCACGGCAACTTGCCAACGCGACCAAGACCGTTGCCCAGATGTCGACGATCACGCCACGCTGGCTCGTGCGGCTCATGCAGTGGGCCCCGGTGGAGGCCGGTATCTACCGGGTCAACCGGGTGAAGCACCCCGAGGACGTCGCCGTGGCGTGCCCGCCCCGTGGCGAAAGCGAGCTCCCGCTCACCTTTGTCGATTACGAAGAATCGCCGCGTGAATATTTCCTGAGTTCCGTCTCGGCCGTCCTGGACGTCCATACCCGGGTTTCAGACCTCTACAGCAACCCGTACGACCAGATCGAGGAGCAGCTCCGCCTCTTGATCGAGTCGATCAAGGAGCGCCAGGAGGGCGAACTGGTGAACAACCAGGAGTACGGGATGCTGAACAATGTCGCGCCGGAGCAGCGCCTCTCGACCCGCGCCGGACCACCGACGCCCGACGACATGGACGAATTGATCACGCGTGTGTGGAAGGAGCCGGCATTCTTCCTGACGCACCCGGCCGCGATCGCGGCTTTCGGGAGAGAATGCACGCGCCGGGGCGTTCCCCCTCCGACGGTGAGCCTGTTCGGCTCGCAATTCCTCACCTGGCGGGGGCTCCCGCTGGTGCCTTCGGACAAGGTGCCCGTTGTGGGGGGCAAGACCAAGGTGTTGTTGCTGCGGGTGGGCGAGGCGCGCCAGGGCGTTGTCGGCTTGTACCAGCCCGGTCTCCCGGGCGAGCGGGGCCTCGGGCTCTCCGTCCGGTTCATGGGGATCAGCCGCAACGCCATCGCGTCCTACCTGATCTCGTTGTACTGCTCGCTCGCCGTCCTGACCCCCGACGCCTTGGGCCTCCTCGACGACGTCGAGGTCAGCAAGTACCACGACTACGGGTACACATACGCGACCCCGCCCGCCCCCGCCCGGCGCGGCAGAGCTTCCTAGGCACTGCCTCAGGACAGCCGGCGGGCCACCCAGGCGTC
>PMLI01000038.1 GCA_003158835.1 Acidimicrobiaceae bacterium | reverse complement strand
GATGGGATGAGAAGACCAGCCTCCACGGGGTACCTTTGGTCCCCACTCATTCGACGGACTCTTCAGGTCCATAGGGAGGCTGGCCATGAACGATGCTAGCACCATCATTGGCGAACGCGAGGTCACGGTGGGCCTAGACCTGGGCGATAAAAGTACACGCAGCTGTGCGCGATCGACGCGGATGGCGACGTCGTCGAGGAGGCCCGGCTGCGCACCACGCCGGCAGCCCTGCAACGGCGCTTCTCGGGCATGCCCGCGGCGCGCCTCGTCCTCCAAGAGCGACCGCGTCGATGCGCAGTACCTGGCCCGCATCGGTCGTCTCGACCCCGCCCTGCTCGCCCCCTTCCGCCACCGCCACGCCGCCACCCAAGCCGACTTGGCCCTCATCCGCAGCCGCGAGGTCCTGGTCAGGGCCCGCGTACGGCTCATCAACCACATACGCGGCGCGGTGAAGTCGGTCGGTGGCCGTCTGCTCAAGTGCTCCAGCAAGAGCTTCGTCTCACAGGCCGCGCCTCACCTGCCCGCAGAGCTGGGCCCGGCCCTCGCTCCCCTGTTTGAGGTGATCGCGGCCCTGGACGCCCAGATCCGACACCTACGACCGGCAGATCGAGGAGCTTGCGCTCAAGCGCTACCCCGAGACGCTGCTGCTGCGCCAGGTGCCCGGGGTCGGCAGCCTGACCGCCCTGGCCTACGTGCTGACCATCGAGGACCCGACCCGCTTCGCCGACGCGCGGGCGGTGGGCTCCTACCTGGGCCTACGTCCGCGTCGGGCGGACTCGGGCGCGCGCTCGCCACAGCTGCACGTCACGAAGGCCGGCGACGAGATGCTCCGTCGGCTGCTGGTGGGCGCCACCCACTACATCCTCGGGCCGTTCGGCCCCGACACGGACCTGCGCCGCTGGGGCCTGGCCCTGGCGGCCCGGGGCGGCAAGCGCGGCAAGCGCATAGCCGTGGTCGCGGTGGCCCGTAAGCTGAGCGTGCTGCTGCTGCGCCTCTGGGTGACCGGCGAGGCCTACGAGCCCCTGCGCAACGCAACAACCACGTCGCGTCCACGCTCCGCGACGGCGTGAGGCACGCGGCCCGACAGGAGAACAAGGAGGGCGGCACAACCACACGGGGACTTCAGCCAACGGACGCTCCAGGAAGCGAAGAACCCGCTCCCGGGCGACTGCGCGATTGTGCCTTGGCGACCCGGACACCCCTCGGTGGCCGGCCGAAGCCCGACGTGCAGCTTGCAGCGCCCGGGTCCGTCGGGCCCCAACGTGCACCGAGCCCACAGAGCTCACAAGAGAGTGCGGATGGAAGCATGGCCATGGGCTCCTTCGCGGAGCGAGCGCACCCGCGACCTTCAGCTGAGGTGTTGACAACGGCTGGCCTTCTCATGGAAGCACAATCGCCGACGGCGAGCTACTACCAGTCACGCTTCATCAAGATCTGATCTTCAACGTGTTACGAAGACCTGTGAATCGCCGCGCACCCCGTCGCGCTTCCGCGCTGCACCGTTACGTGGCACGGTGGCGGCTGCGGGGTCTGGAGGTCGAAGGGCTTCTGGGCGACGGCGCCGATCGGGCGAGGGAAACATTGCCGCCGTACTCTCCCCGACTCCTCGCCACTGGAACGCAGGCCGCCCGCCTGGTGGTGCGCGACTTCAGGTCCCCCACCGTGGCAGCGCGACTGTCTCGGGCTGGTGAGACGGCAGGTGACCCTCTTCGCCTGCCAATATCACCAATTCTTGGTGATGCGCAAGCGCCTTTTGCCTGACACAATCGCAGCCAGGTTCGTCCTGGGCTGCCATGTCCGCAGAGAGGGAGGATGCGAGATGGACCAAAGCTCGACACACGGCAGGCGGCCGGCCGCCGGCCGGCACATCATCAGGCTTGTTGCCTTGACGCTCCTCCTGCTCGGCCTCGTCCTGGCGCTGCCGGCCGGAGCCCTGGCTGCCAGCGCCTGGAACCTGCAGGCCGAGGGTGCGCTCGCCCACACCTACCTGGGCGGTGTCGCCTGCGCCAACTCAAGCGACGCCTGGGCGGTGGGCGGCACGGCGCCCACGGACGCCAACCCCAGCACCATCCTCGCCACCACCAACGGCGGCGCCACCTGGAAGGCGCAGAGCTCGGCGGCGATCGTGGGCACGGCCTTCGCCGCCGTCGCCTGCGCCGACGCCAGCCACGCTTGGGCGGTGGGCGACAACGTCTTGACATACGCCAACGTCATCCTCGCCACCAGCGACGGCGGCGCCACCTGGAAGGCGCAGAGCCCGGGCACGGTGGCCTTCGGGGGGCTCTACTCCGTCGCCTGCGCCGACGCCGGCCACGCCTGGGCGGTGGGCGGCGGCGGCACCATCCTCGCCACCACAGACGGCGGCGCCACCTGGAAGGCCCAGGACTCGGGCATGACCGGCTGGACGCAGTTCTACAGCGTCGCCTGCGCCGACGCCGACCACGCCTGGGCGGTGGGCACGACCTACGACACCAGTTTTCACGTCACCGGCACCGTCATCCTCGCCACCAGCGACGGTGGCGCCACCTGGAAGGCGCAGACCTCGGGCACACTCGCGAACACCGAGCTCCATGGTGTCGCCTTCGCCGACGCCAAGCACGGCTGGGTGGTGGGTAGCACCCTGGACAGTAGCGGCCAGAACAGCGGCGCGCTTGTCCTTGCCACCAGCGACGGCGGCGCCACCTGGAAGGCGCAGACCTCCCACCTTGCCGATGTCCTCTACGCTGTCGCCTGCGCCAGCGCCAGCGACGCCTGGGCGGTGGGGTACGGCATGAACTCAGGCAACGACATCCTTGCCACCACCGACGGTGGCGCCACCTGGAAGGCGCAAGACTCGGGCACCGGTCAGTACCTCAACGCCGTCGCCTGCGCCAACCCCAGCGACGCCTGGGCGGTGAGCGGCTGCGCCGGCCAGGGCGGCGGCATTATCCTCGCCACCACCAGCGCTGGCGTCTCTCCGATCCCCACGCTCGCCGGTTTCAGCCCGACATCGGGTCCGGTGAACAGCCCTGTGACCTTGACCGGCAAGGACTTCAGCGACGCCAGCACGGTCGCCTTCAACGGCCTCAGTGCCGACTTCAACGTGGACGACGACACCCAGATCACGGCCTGGGTGCCCGCCGGCGCCAGCAGCGGCGCGATCAGTGTCACCACCCCGGGCGGCACGGCCACC
>PMLI01000041.1 GCA_003158835.1 Acidimicrobiaceae bacterium | reverse complement strand
TCGGCCACCCCCTGTGCGTCGATCAGGTCGTCGGATTCCAGATACCGCGCCACTGTGGCCAAGCCTACAAGTGTTGACATCCTTCTGCGTTGGATGAGTTCACAGCCGGCCCCCTCCCAGCGGGCGAACGGCTTGGCCCCTGGCTTGTCCGTGACTACGATCGAGGTCGAGGTACTACCCGGGCTCGCGGGGGTGGCCAATGCACGGGACCAACGGACACCGAGGCCCCAAGCGGCTACAAGTCTGCGACTGACGGACAACCGTTGGCGTCATGATCAAGCCATTCCCGCAGCGCCCGGGTTGCCTCCACGTCGCCGCGGTTGTAGTCGAGGAGCCAGCGCCGTGCCGCGTCGGCTGCAACCACACTGGTGCCGACAGCCTCGTCGTAGCGCATCATGGACTCTCCGCCGCCGGGGTCCTGTACGTCCCAAGAGAACTCGCACAGCGGCGCCACCGTCTTGAGCCCGATCGACGAGCCAGTCAGCAGCTGGGCGTCAAAGACCCGCAGCAGGTCGACCCAGTCGTCCGACGCGATGAATGCCTCCACGTCTTCCTCGACGCCCAAGGCCAGGCCGGTACGGCGCATCTGGGTGTTCTCGGCCGAAGCGTTGTAGCAGTAGGCCCGGAACGAGAGCCCGGCGTCGCTCACGCGCCGGCGCAGGTTGCTCAGCCATTCCCAGAACTGGGCGAAAACGGCCGCTTCGAGCCCGGGTCCGATCGCTTCCCACGAGCAGAACGGTTCGTAGCGCTCCTCGACGACGGCCTGGCCCGAGCGGTTCGTCAGCAACGCCCCCCACAGGTACACGCCGTCCTCGACGTTCTCCATATCGATGTCGACCTCTACGTCGCCGCGGGGTACGCCCACGCTCATGACGCCCCGACGACGATAGACCGGCGAGCTGCCGAGCGCCGCCCGGGCCTGGTCGACCTGGTCGGCGAGGCCGCTCATGGGCTCGTCGCAATAGGCAGCCGTGGTCCTGCTCAGGGTCCGGGCGTCGCCCAGTGTCCCGATGCCGGCTTCGGCCAGTCGGGCCACCTGAGCGTGCCTGCGGGTGCCGATGACGTCCCCTACCGCGGTCGAGCCCGGCCTGTGGTCCACGGCGTCCAGCAACGGGCGCAGGTCCACCCCAGCCGCCACCAGCTGGGCCGTACGGAAATCGAGGTCGGCCAGGGCCCGGCGGTCTTTGACCCCGTGGTCGCGGTGGTTGCGCCACTGCTTCCACCCGACCCGGGGGAGCAGGCTCACGTCGCCGGGGCCGGCCTCGAGCACCCCGCCGCAGTGGGACCACCACGGGCACTCGGCGCATTCGCCCTTGCGTACCGGGACGACCAGGGGGGCGACGTCGGGGTCGACTAGGTGTTCGGCTGCGACGGCCATGATGTCGAGGCGGAAGTCGAACTCCAAGTCGTAGACCTCCATCGTCGAGCGCAACTTCTGCTTGGTGCTCGACGGGGTCATCCAGATCAGGGCGTCAAGGTCGTGCCAGGTCACCACTCGCTCGACGCCGATGATGCCGGCCCAGCGTCCGTCGGCCGCAGCCATGCCTGCCGTCTCCAGCATGCGCTGGTAATGGGCCAGCTGGAGCACGTCGTCGCGCCGTTTGCGGGTGGAGCGCTTGGCGTCGACTTCAGCGTCTTCCAGCGCCGGGCGGGCGACGGTCGAGTTGACCGATGGCCTACTTTCCGGCAGCACCTCGAGCGTCTGATGGTGCTTGATGTCGCCGGGGCGGAATGCGGCTGTCCCGCCCACACGGACTAGCACGTCGGGCTCGCCCACGCGGCGCCCGCCGGGGTCGGCGGGTAGGCGGCCGTGGATCACCAGATCGGCGCCGCCCGCCATCGCGTCCGCCGTCGCCCTCTCCCGTTCCGCCCGGTCCTCGGCCTCGACCGCCACGGCGTCGGGGTGCAAGCTCACCATTTCGCCAACGACGTCGACCTCGAACTGACGGCCACGGAGGAACCGCCGTTCAAGCAGAGCCGAGGGCGTCAGCGGTTCGCACGGCCGCAGTACGTCGCACTGCGCACGTACCGGGCATTGTTTGGCCACGTAGCCACCCTGGAGTGCGACAGACGAGATGTCGTAGCGCGTGACCATCAGGTCTACGGTACCGAGCGGGGCATGCCTGGAGGCGTGCCGCCGTGGACCCGTTGCGTTCTGGTGAGCAAAGCCCGGTGTCCAGGTCTCGCCCCAGAACCTGCGCAGACAGAAGGCGCTACACCCGAGGATCCCGAACAGCCCGAACACCATGTCGGTGTAAGAGGCGGTGTCGGTGATGACGACTTCGGGGCGCGGCCCGCCTTCGAGGTTCAACAGCAGGTCCAAGATGTAGAGCGAGTCGCGGACCGTGCCGGGGACCACGACCGCCCCGATCCCGGCGAACTGGTCGTTCACGGCGTTGAGCCAAGTCACGCCACGGCGCATCCCGAAGTAGCGAGGGTTCGGGGCGGCGTTGACCGTGGCGACGGGCACCACGAAGCGGAGCCCGTCCACGCTCGCCACCAGGCCTCCGCCCAGTGCTCTGGCGAACGCGACCTTGGCCTGGGCCTCGATGAGCCGGGCGTTGGCAGCTCCGACGGTCTCGGGCCGGAAGTAGTTCTGGTCCACGTGCGACAGCCGTCCGCGGGTGAGCGCCGGGACACCGGCCTTCAGCACCGGCCGCAGCCCCACGTTGCAGGCCTCGGCGACCAGGACCGCGGCCACCGAGACCGCCAGGTCGTCCATGCGGGCGCCCGCCTCGGACAAGTGCGTGAACTGGTCGAGGTAGCCGGTCCAGGCATGGACCTCCAGCAGCAGCTCGGGCAGGTCCACCCTGGGCAGCATCCCTGCCACCGTGGCTCGGAGCGTCACCAAGCTGGGGGGCTCGGGCTCGGCTTCGAGGCTCGCCAGGCTCAAGTGCTCGCCGTCGGCTGTCAGCTCCAGTGCCTGGTTGGACTCCAGGCGGGAGGCGACCCCCCGATAGGACGCGTCCAGGCGGGCGGCGATCTCGCCGAGGTAGGGCTCGGGGCCCTCGCTGAGGCCGAAGGCGCTCAGCACCTCGGGCTTGGCGCGCTCCCAGGCGTCGCCGCTGAGCAACCTGGCCCTCGGGTCCCCCCAGCGGTCCGAGCCCACGGCGAAGACGTCCCGTCGCCGCAGTGCACGGTGGAGGTGCTCCAGGATGCAGAAGACGTACGCACGGTGGTCGACGACATCGGCCCCGGCGCCTGGACCGCCGAAGACGAGGCGCTTCCATGTGCCTGTAACCAGCTTTGAGGCGACCTCTGCCCGGCGTACCTTCTTGCGCCCCACCAGCTCAGGCAGGCGACGGAACGCCTGGAGGACTTCCTCGCCCGCTCCGACCGCGCCGAAGTCGACCACTTCGACGAGGCTCGCCAGGAAGGGCCGGACCGTGGCGTAGCGCTTCACCAGCTCGGCCCTCCAAGCCTCGTCCAGTTCCTCGTCCGGGGCGGGGGCGAGCTCGTCGACCTCGACCAAAGCAGCGGCGACCTCGTCGCGGGTCACGACCGCCTCGATCCTCGACCAGACCTCGGCCAGGGACAGCTCCCCCGGCGAGCTGACGGCGTCGAACAGCACGCGGACGGCGGCGGCCAGCTTGGCCGAGGCGGCGGCGAAACGGGGCAAAACTCGGAGCTGCTCATGGGCCGACTCCTGGTTGGCCCTGCCCAGCAACCTGGTGGCCATCAGGATGTCGAACAGGTCCAAGGCGTCGTCGAGGGCTTCCTGCTCCAGCTTCTTGACCGTTGCCAACAGCACAGCGCTGCGGCGGGGCTCGGCGAGGTCCC
>PMLI01000344.1 GCA_003158835.1 Acidimicrobiaceae bacterium | reverse complement strand
GACGCCGCCCACCAGAAGGCCATGATGGGCAACCTCGTGGCTTCGCTCATCGCCGCCGAAGGCCTCGTCACCACCGAGGCGAAGGCCAAAGCGCTGCGACCGGCGTTCGAGAAGTGCTTGACCAAAGCCAAGAAGGGCGGGGTCGAGCACCATCGCCAGGTGGTGGCGTTCATCCGCGACAAGGACATGGCCCACAAGCTCTTTGCGGAGATCGCGCCTCGTTACGCGGAGCGGCCCGGTGGCTACACGCGGATCCTCAAACTCGGGCCCCGGCACGGCGATAACGCCCCCATGGCCCGCATAGAACTCGTCTGACCCACCGGGGTCAGCCACGCCTCCAACCGAGCCCGCGGGACCGACCGGACCGACCGAACAGCGCCGGGCCCTGCTGCTTGTCGCCTACCTGGGGACTTCGTTCCATGGCTTTGCCGCCCAACGAGGCGTGTTCACCGTGGCCGGCGCGCTGGGGAGCGCCCTCGAGCGAGCCCTTCGCCACCCGGTGGCGCTGACGTGTGCCGGGCGCACCGATGCCGGCGTGCACGCCTGGGGCCAAGTGGTCAGCGCCGACATTGATGCCGGCGCCGACCTGGAACGGGTACAGCGGTCGGTCAACAAGATGTTGGCCCCGGCGGTCGCGGTGCGGGAGGCGGCCTGGGCTCCCCCGGGCTTCGACGCCCGCCGTTCGGCCTTGTCCCGCACCTACCGCTACCGCCTTTCGTGCGCCCCCTGGCCGGACCCGTTCTCGGCCCTGACCTCCTGGCACGTCGGTGTGCCTCTCGATCTTCGAGCCATGCAAGCCGCGTGCGACGCCATCCTGGGGTCTCATGACTTCTCGTCGTTCTGCCACGCCGTCCGGGGACGGCCCGGCCCGCTGGTGCGCCGGGTGCTGCGGGCCGAGTGGTCCGACCGGGGAGAGGGCCGTTACGTCTTCGAGATCGAAGCGTCGTCGTTTTGCCACCAGATGGTGCGCTCGGTCGTCGGCACTCTCGTCGAAGTGGGGGCCGGCCGGCGCAAGGCGGGTGAGACGGCCTATGTGATCGCGGCCCGGGACAGGACCGCGGCCGGCCCCGTGGCTCCACCTCACGGTCTGTGCCTGTGGGAGGTGAAGTACCTGACCTGGCCGGCTCAGCCCTGTCCGGAGTAGGCGACGCCCGACGTGCACGTCTCGCCTACGACCACCTCGGCCAGAGGTAGGGAGATGGCGAGGTGGTCCCATATCCAACGGGCCAGGTTCTCGCTGGTCGGGTTGTCAAGCCCGTCGACCTCGTTGAGAAAGTGGTGGTCGAGGCGGTCGTGCAGCGGGGCGAAGGCCGCCTTGATCTCGGCAAAGTCGAGCACCATGCCGGTCGCCGGGTCGACTTCGCCGCGGACCCGGATCTGCACCCTGAAAGAATGGCCGTGCAAGCGCCCGCACTTGTGCCCCTCGGGGACGTAGGGGAGCCGGTGGGCGGACTCGAAACCGAACTCCCGAAAGACGTCCATAATCACGGGATCCCCAGGTACTTGTGGGTCTGCAGGCTGAGCCTCCATTGGGGGTGGGCGAGGCAGTACTCGACGGCCAGCACCGTGTTTTTGTCCCGGGCCGGGCCGTCCATCGGTTGGAGCAGGAACCGCTCGAAAGCCAGGTCCTCGAACGCCTCAGGCGGCGCTCCTTCCTGAGGGTAGACCAGCTTGAGCTCGTTGCCGTGGTCGAGGTCGAGCGCGGCACCGGCTTTAGGGCTGACGCAGACCCAGTCGAGCCCCGCAGGGGCGGGGCAAGTCCCGTTGGTCTCGACGCCGACGCTGAACCCGGCCTCATGGAAGGCGTCGACGGCGGCGGCGTCCAATTGGAGGAGCGGCTCGCCGCCCGTGCAGACCACGTACGGCTCGGCCCTGGCGTGCCCTGAACTGGGCCAGCCTGAACTGGGCCAGGTCGCCGACACGGCCCTTGCCAACTCGGCCGGTGCCCCGAACCGGCCCCCTCCGGGACCGTTCGTACCGACGAAGTCGGTATCGCAGAACTGGCAGATCGCCCGGTACCGGTGCTCTTCGCGCCCCGTCCACAGATTGCAGCCGGAGAACCGGCAGAACACTGCGGGCCGGCCGACGTGAGCCCCCTCACCCTGGAGCGTGTAATAGATCTCCTTCACCCGGTAGGCCATCAGCCGCTCACGCTTGGTCGGCGGCCGTCTGTGCGTACCCGCGGGCCTGAGCCAGCAGGGAAATGCAGCGCCCCTCTTCGGCTTCCCCCAGGTCGAGGGCGGCCCTCACGGCGAGGGGCCTTATGGCTATGCCGCCGCGGGGGTTGAAATCGCCGTAGACCCGCAGGTAGCGAGGCGAAAGCGCGAGGAACAGGTCGTCGGCCACCCTGTTTACACAGTCTTCGTGGAAGGTGCCGTGGTTGCGGTAGCGCATGAGGTAGAGCTTCAGGCTCTTGCTCTCGACGCACAGGGGGCCCGGTACGTAGTCGATCTGCAAGCGCCCGTAGTCGGGCTGCCCCGTCACGGGGCAAAGGCTGGTGAACTCGTGGCAGAGCAGCGACACCACCCACGCCGCGGCCGGGTGCGGGTTGGCGAACACCTCGAGCACGGCGGCGTCAGGCTGGTCGTAACGGTAGGTGGCCCGCCGGCCCAGCGCACCGGTCTCCGGCTTGGTAACCACCGGCCCCACAGTAGGGCGCGCCCTGCCCATGGTGCAGGAGACCCTCCGGGGAGGCAGACTTCGGAATGCCGAAGTTGCGTGGTTAGGTTGATTGGGCTTACACCCTCGGCTTTGTGTAGAAAGTATGGGTAATGACCGCCTTGAGCACGACGGCTGCGCCACCCGTGAGCCATACCAAGACAATGGGCCCTGCCGACTACCGCCCGGCGCTGGTCAACGTCGGCACCATAGTCTGGCTGGCCTCCGAACTGATGTTCTTCAGCGGCCTCTTCGCCGCCTACTTGACGTTGCGGGCCGCCACCCCCGTTTGGCCGCCGTTCGGTGACACCGTCGACCCCAAGACCGTGGGTGTGGCGACGGTGGTGTTGGTCCTCTCCTCGGGGACCATGCAACTTGCCGTACGGGAGGTGCACCGCCACAACCTGGCCGGGTTCCGGCTGTGGTTGGCCTTCACCTGGGCGTTGGGAGCCATCTTCGAGGGCATGCAGATAGTCGACTACGCCACGCGCGACTTCTCGCTCCAGCAGAGCGCGTACAGTGGGTCGTTCTACCTTCTCACTGGCATCCACTTCCTCCACGTCCTGGGCGGACTGGCGGCGATGATCTTCATGTACCTGCGCTCGCTCAACCCGCGGATCCGGTTCGGGGGGCACCGCAGCGCACCGCACGTCGAGATGCTCTCCTATTACTGGCACTTCGTAGACGTCGTGTGGATCGCCCTGTACGGGATGATCTTCCTGCTCCCATCGACGCGATGAAAGCGCAACGGCCGGCGCCCGACCCGCCTTCGGTACCTCCCCGTCCCGGGCGACGGTGGGCGCTCTTGGGCCCTGGCGCGCTGGTCGGCGCGGTCATGGCGGTCTTTGCCGTGCTTGTGTGGTCGGGCTCGGCCCCCGCGCAGACCAAGCCGGTAAGCACCGCCCCGGTGCACATCCAGGCCGGAGAAGCCCTCTACAACGCCCACTGCGCCTCGTGCCACGGGATCGGCGGCGTGGGGTCGAAGGGACCGGAACTGCTGAACGTGGGTGCGGCGGCGGCAGACTTCTTCCTCGCCACCGGGCGTATGCCGCTCGCCTCTCCCAATCTTGAGCCGGTTTCTCACAAGCCCTACTTCAACCCCTCGCAGATCGCAGACATCGTCGCCTACATCAACGCCCTGGATGTCGAGCACGGTACGCCCGGGCCCGGGATCCTCGACGTCACGCCGGCGTGCGCCAATGCGACCGGCAACTGCCCCACCCTGTCGGAGGGTAACCAGCTGTTCCTCCTCAACTGCGCCCAGTGCCACGACGCCTCCGGGGCAGGCGGGATGCTCAGCCATGGCTACGTCGTGCCCAGCCTGCGCCAGGCGACGCGGACACAGATAGCGGAGGCCATCCGGGTCGGCCCCCGCCCCATGCCCAATTTCGGTCCTGGCCAGTTCACCAACCAGCAGGTGTCCGCCATCGCCGACTACGTGTACTACTTGGCCCACACGCCCGATCCCGGTGGCCTCGGGATCGCCAACTTCGGGCCTGTCCCCGAGGGCTTCGTGGGCGTGATCTTCGGGCTCGGCCTGCTCCTTCTCGTGTCCCGCCTGATCGGGAACCGTGGGTAGCCGGATGGCGGAGACAAAGTTCCCACGCGTTTTCACCGGGGCCCACGGTCCCGAGGACGGTGCCGGGGAGACCACGCCCTGGCCCGACGACGTCCCGCCCGACCAGGACGACACCTGGTACCCGCTGCGCGACGACCCGTGGCGGGCCAGACGCATGGAGTACGTCATCGCGGCGTTCTGGGCCATCACGGCGCTGTGCGGGCTCGGCCTCATCGTCGTCTACTGCACCGGGGGCGAGGCCCAGTACGAGGGCTGGTTATTGCTCGGCGCCTTCGCCACCTTGGGGACGGGCCTGCTCCTGTGGGCGCGCTACCTGCTGCCGGGCCACGACATAGCCGCCAGCCGGGGCCATCACGTCTCGGATCCCGAGGAGCGCGCCGCCATCGTCGAGTCGCTGTCGCGGGGGACGGACTCGCTGATGTCGCGGCGGGGCTTCCTGGTGAAGAAGGTCCTGGTGCCGGTGGGAGGTATCTTCGGCGTCGCCGCCATATTCCCCTTGGCCTCCCTCGGCAACAGGCCGGGCCGGGCGCTCTACCACACCAAGTGGTACAGCGGGGCGAGGTTGGTGACCGAGGACGGCCAAGCCCTCCACGTCGACGACATCATGGTGGACGGCATCCTCACCGTGTTCCCCGAGGGCTATATCAACGACTCCGCCTCTGCCGCGGTCGTCCTCAACGTCGGCGGTGCGCTGGTGCAAGCCCGCCATGGCCAGGCCGACTTCGAGGTGGTCTCCGGGGCCAACGGCATCGTCGCCTTCTCCAAGATTTGCACGCATGCCGGTTGTGCCGTCAGCTTGTTCAACGTCTTTTCGATGCAGCTCATCTGCCCTTGCCATCAGTCGACTTTCAACATCCTCCAGGACTGCGAACCCGTGTTCGGGCCGGCATCGAGGCCACTGCCGCAGCTGCCCCTGCTGGTGCGGCCCGACGGCTACCTGATAGCCGCCACCGACTTCGTCGAGCCCGTCGGTCCCGGCTTCTGGAACAGGTCGGGGGACTGAACATGTGCCAGGGTGACACAGGAGCCGCCGTCTACGCGCCGCCTGAGATGCAGGGGAGGGCGCGGTCATGAGCACGGTCGCGGAACGCTCGGCGGCGCGCAAAAGGGCGCAGCTCGAGCAGAAGGCGTTGGACTGGGCGGACGATCGTCTGGGATCGTCGAAGTGGCTCCGCTCGGCGATGGACAAGATCTTCCCGGACCATTGGTCTTTCATGGTCGGCGAGATCGCCATGTACTGCTTCGTGATCCTGCTGGCAACGGGGATCTACCTGGCCCTGTTTTACAACGCCTCTTCCACCGTCGTCGTCTACCACGGCCCGTACAAGCCGCTCGACGGGCAGTCGATGACCGAAGCCTTTGCATCGGTCATCAACATCTCGTTCAGTGTGCGGGCCGGCCTGGTGATGCGCCAGGCCCACCACTGGGCGGCCGTCATCTTTATGGCGGCCATAACGTTCCACATGGGCCGCATCTTTTTCACCGGCGCCTTCCGCCGCCCCCGCGAGATCAACTGGATAATCGGCATCACGTTGCTACTGGTGGCGATGCTGGAAGGTTTCTCGGGCTATTCGCTGCCCGACGACCTGCTAAGCGGCTCCGGCCTCCGGGTCGTCTTCTCGATCGTCCAGTCCATCCCGTTCGTCGGGCCGTGGCTGGCGTTCAACCTATGGGGCGGCGCCTTCCCGGGATCGGGGGTGTTCTTCGAGAGGCTGTTCCTGATCCACGAGTTCTTGTTCCCGGCCTTGCTGGCCGGCCTGCTCGGGGGGCACCTGGCCATACTCTGGCATCAGAAGCACACCGACTTTGCCGGCCCCGGCAAGACCGAGCACAACATCGTCGGCAGCCGGCTTTGGCCGCAGTACGCCATCAAGTCACAGGCCTTGCTCATGTTCGTGGCGGCCGTCATCTTCGGCCTGGGCGGACTGGTCCAGATCAACCCCATCTGGGTTTTCGGCCCTTTCGAGGCGGCCCGGTCGAGTGCCGGTACCCAACCGGACTGGTATGTGGGATGGCTGGACGGCGCCCTGCGGCTGTGGCCGCACTGGGAGTTCCGAAGCTTCGGCCATGAGATCGCCAACCCGTTCTTCCCGGGCATACTCCTGCCCGGCCTCGTCTTCACCGTCATCTACGCCTGGCCCTGGATCGACAAGCGTCTGTACGCCGATTACGAAGAGCACAATTTGCTGGACCGGCCCCGGGACAAGCCCCTGCGCACCGCGTTGGGGGTGGCGGCACTGGTGTTCTTCATCGACCTGACCCTGGCCAGCGCCACCGACGTCATCGGCAACGGCCTGCAGATCTCCTTCGAGCGCCTGATCGAGATCCTCCAGTACGGTTCGTTCATCGGGCCGATAGTGGGAGGGCTGGTCGCCTATCGCGCCTGCATCTTGCTCCAGGGCGGGAACGTTCACCCGATCCAGCGGCCGGTGGGTGGGACCATAGTGCGCGATGAGCGGGGCGCTTACCATACGCTCGGTGCCTCCCACGGCGAGAACGGCCACGAAGGTGAAGGGCATGACGTTGACGGGCACACCGGCAACGGGCACACCGGCAACGGGCACGGCGACGAGACGACGTTGGAGCGCGGCCCGGCCGGAGGCTGACGTGGCACCATCGGGACGAGGCGGCCCCGACGAGGTTGTCCCATCAAACTCGGTGCCCAGCACCCATATCGGGCCACGGCCCAGGTAGCGTGGGAACGTGCCGCGCGTCCTTTCCATGGTCTTGGCCGGAGGCGAGGGCAAGCGGCTCCTGCCTCTGACCCTGGACCGCGCCAAGCCGGCCGTCCCGTTCGGTGGTCACTACCGCCTGATCGATTTCGCCTTGTCCAACCTGGCCAACGCCGGCTTCTTGCGCGTCGTCGTGCTTACCCAGTACAAGAGCCACAGTCTCGACCTGCACATCTCGCGCACCTGGCGGTTGTCCACGCTCCTGGGCAACTACGTGACCACAGTCCCGGCCCAGATGCGGCGTGGGCCGTGGTGG
Organism: Acidimicrobiaceae bacterium; assembly: GCA_003158835.1. Taxonomy (GTDB): domain Bacteria; phylum Actinomycetota; class Acidimicrobiia; order Acidimicrobiales; family Palsa-688; genus Fen-671. The sequence goes on along the minus strand of PMLI01000344.1, from coordinate 2,585 downwards.
TTCTCCGGCTCGGCCGACGCCATCTACCAGAACTTGAACATCGTGGGCGACGAGCGCCCCGACTACATCCTGGTCTTCGGGGCCGACCACATTTACCGGATGGACCCGAGCCAGATGCTGGCCCAGCACATCGAGAGTGGGGCGGCGGCGACGGTGGCGGCCATCGGGGTCCCGGCGGCTGAAGCACACGGTTTCGGGATCGTCGAACCTGGCCGCGGCACCCTTATCGACCGTTTCGTCGAAAAGCCGCATGACCCCCTGGCCTTGGCCGCGGGCAGGACGCACCTTTACGCTTCGATGGGCAATTACATCTTCAACGCCTCTGCCCTGGTGGACGCTTTGCGCGAGGACGCCCAGGACTCCAACAGCCGCCACGACATGGGCGGGGACATCGTCCCGCGCTTCGTGGGCAGCGGCGACGCCCACTTTTACGACTTCAGCCACAACGAGGTGCGGGGTTGCACCGGGGTGGAACGTGGTTACTGGCGCGACGTCGGCACCCTTGACAGCTACTTCGACGCCAGCATGGACCTCGTGTCGGTGCAGCCGGCCTTCAACCTGTACAACATGGACTGGCCCATCTTCACGAGCCCGCCCCAATTCCCGCCCGCGAAGTTCGTCTTCGAGGACGCCGGACGCGCCGGACAGGCATTCGATTCCATCGTGTCGGCCGGCGCCATTATTTCGGGGGGCACGGTGCGGCACTCGATCATTTCGCCCTGCGTCAAGGTAGAACAGGGCGCGCTTGTGGAGGACTCCGTGATAATGGACAACGTCCGCATCGGCGAAGGGGCTGTGGTGCGCCGCGCCATCATCGACAAAAACGTGACAGTCGCGCCCGGCGTGAGGGTGGGCACGGAACCCGAGCTTGACGCCAGCCATTTCACCATCTCGGCCCGGGGAGTGGTGGTAATCGGCAAGGGCGAGAAGGTCGTCGTGTGAGCCGTATCGCCCTGCTCACCCGGGAGTACCCGCCGGCCGTGTACGGGGGGGCAGGGGTGCATGTCGAGTACCTGGCGCGCCAGCTCGCCGATCTGGTCGATATAGGTGTTTACTGTTTCGGAGCCCCCCGGGACGACGCCCTAGTAGCGGGTGCCTACGAGCCGTGGGAGGCGTTGGCGAAGGACGGCAAAGGGTCGGCCCTGCGCGCCCTTTCGGCCGACCTGTGCATGGCCGACGATGTCTCTGCCGCCGATTTGGTCCATAGCCATACGTGGTACGCCAATTTCGCCGGTTACCTGGCCCGGGTGCTCTACCGGATCCCGCACGTGATGACCTCCCACAGCCTGGAGCCGCTGCGGCCGTGGAAGGCCGAGCAGCTGGGTGCCGGCTACCGGCTGTCGAGCTGGGCGGAACGCACCGCCATCGAGGACGCCGACGCCGTCATCGCGGTGAGCCGGTCCATGCGCGACGACGTCCTGACCGTCTACCCCGCGGTAGACCCCCGGCGGGTGAGCGTCGTGCACAACGGCATCGACCCGGACGAGTTCTTCCCGGATCCGGCCACGGAGGGCCTCGAACGCCAGGGACTGGATCCCGGTACGCCGTACGTGCTGTTCGTGGGCCGGGTGACGCGCCAGAAGGGCATCACCTACCTGCTGCAGGCGGCCAAGTCGATCGACCCCGCGGCCCAGGTGGTCCTGTGCGCCGGCGCGGCGGACACGCCCGATTACGAGCTAGAGGTACGGGCGCAGCTCGACGAGTTGGGCGGCTCCCGCAAGGGTGTCGTCTGGATCGACGAGATGCTGCCCCGGCCGGAGCTCGTGCAGCTGATGAGCCATGCCGCGGTTTTCGTCTGCCCCTCCATCTACGAGCCCTTCGGTCTGATCAACGTCGAGGCCATGGCAAGCGGCGTGCCCGTGGTGGCCAGCGCCGTGGGCGGGATACCCGAGATCGTGGAGGATGGCGAGACCGGCTTCCTGGTGCCCTTCGAACCGAGCGGGGACGTTCTGGGCAGCCCGAAGGACCCCGGCGCCTTTGCCGCGGGCATCTCCGAGCGCGTCAACGAGCTCCTGGCGGCTCCGGCGGAAGCGGCCCGTTTGGGGGCCGCCGGTCGCCGGCGAGCACTGGCCGAGTTCACCTGGACCGCCGTCGCCAAGAAGACAGTAGAGGTATACGAGCAGGCCATGGGCTCTTTCCGGGCCGTTCGCGTGTAACCCGGGACTATGACAGCTATGCTCGGTAGGTGCCGGTCGCGAGTTCTCGTGCCGGCGGCCGAGGGACATGATCCGTTTCAATCACGTCACCAAGACGTACAAGGGATCCACGGTCGCCCTCAACGACTGCACCGTAGAGATCGACAAGGGTGAGTTCGTCTTCCTCATCGGCCCCTCGGGGTCGGGCAAGTCGACCTTCATGCGGCTGCTACTGGCCGAGGACACTCCCACCTCTGGTGAGATTCAGGTGTCGAAGTTGTACGTCAACAAGCTCTCCGGCCGGCACATCCCCAAACTGCGCCAGGTGATCGGCTGCGTGTTCCAGGACTTCCGGCTGCTGCAGCAGAAGAGCGTCTTCGAGAACGTGGCGTTCGCGCTGGAGGTGATCGGCAAGAAGCCCGACACCATCAACCGCGTCGTGCCCGACGT
>PMLI01000240.1:145-7445 GCA_003158835.1 Acidimicrobiaceae bacterium | reverse complement strand
ACCACGGTGCAAAAGGACCAGCAGGCGATCACTACCGCCAGTTCGAACCTGGGCTCCACCGAGCTGAAGGACCAGCAGGCGCTCCAACAGGCTCAAGCCCAAGTGGCCGCCGCGCAACTTCAGCTCACTGNNCAACCTGGCTCAGGCCAAGAGCAACCTGACCGATGCCAACCTCACGTCGCCCATCCCGGGGACGGTCGTGCAGGTCAACCTCTCTGCCGGCCAGTCCGTATCGGCGGGGGCCACGACGGTCAGCGCGGCAACGGCGTCCTCGAGCAGCAGCAGCTCCAGTAGCGCGGCGTCCTCGGGCTCGTCCGGTTCGGGTTCCGGGTCCAGCACGGCCCAGGTCGTCATCGAGCCCGTAGGCACCTACGTAGTCTCGGCCGACGCGACGACGGCCCAGATCGGTGACGTCCAGGACGGGGAGCAAGCCATCATCACCCCGGTCGGGAGCACGGCGACGTTCTACGGCATCGTCTCCAGCTTCAGCCTCTTCGGGACCACGTCCAGCGGCGTCACCAGCTTCCCCGTGACCATATTGGTCACCGGGAACTCGTCCGGGTTGTACCCCGGGGCCAGTGCCGACGTCGAGCTCGTCATCCGCCAGGTCAACAACGTGCTGGTGGTGCCGACCAGCGCCGTCCATACCCTGGGCACGTCGTCCTACGTGGACGTGTTGACAAAGGGCAAGGAAGTACAACAGACCGTTACGATCGGGGCCAGCGGCGGGACCTACACGCAGATCGTCTCGGGCCTCAAATCGGGCCAGGAGGTCGTGATCGCTTCCCTCCGTTCGACGGTCCCGTCCGGGACCAGCGGTTCGGGCACCTTTGGCAGGGGAGGCTTCGGCAGCGGGGGCGGGTTCCCCCCCGGTGGCGGGGCCGGGTTTACCAGGAGTGGTCTCGGGTGAGCCTTCCCCGTAACTCGTCGCCCGCTCCGGTGCGTCCCCTGGTCCATCTCGTGAAGGTATGGAAGACGTACACGGCCGGCTCCGTCCCCGTGCACGCCCTGCGGGGCGTCTCGGTCTCGGTCTACCCGGGCGAGTACATATCGATCATCGGGCCGTCGGGGTCGGGCAAGTCGACCTTCATGCACATCCTGGGGTGCCTGGACGTCCCCACCTCCGGCCAGTACTTCCTGGGCGGCACAGACGTCAGCCAGATGGACGAGGAGCACCTGGCCGAGGTGCGCAACCGCCGCATCGGCTTCGTNNCGAGCTGCCGCTCATCTACGCCGGGGTCGACCGGCGCACGAGGAGGCAGCGCGCCCTGGAGGCGCTCGACCAGGTGGGCCTGACCGACAGGGTCAATCATCTGCCCAATCAGCTGTCCGGTGGCCAGCAACAGCGCGTGGCCGTGGCGCGCGCTCTGGTGACGGAGCCGGACTTGCTGCTCGCTGACGAACCGACGGGCAACCTCGACTCGCGCTCCAGTGCCGACGTCCTGGGCATGCTGGACGCCCTGCACCGCACGGGCCGGACCATCGTATTGATCACCCACGAGCAGGACGTGGCCGCGGCCGCCCAACGGATCATGCGCTTTCGTGACGGCAGGTTCCTGGATACCGAAGGGAACGCCGCATGAGCTGGTGGGACACTCTGCGGTCCGGCCTCGAAGCGATAACGAGCCACCGGATGCGCTCCGGCTTGACCGTGCTCGGCATCCTCATCGGGATAGCGGCCGTGATCCTGACCGTCGGCCTGGGCGAGGGGGCCACGGCGTCGGTCAATTCGGCCATAAATTCCCTCGGCACAAACCTGTTGATCGTCAGCCCCGGTAGCAGCACCACCGGCTTGGTGAGGGGCGGCTTCGGTTCTGCGTCGACGCTCACTTACTCCGATTCCCAGGCGTTAGCCAGCAAGGTCGACTGCCCTGACATTTCCGGGGTGGCACCCCAGGTGCAGAGGAGCGAGACCCTCGTCGCCGGCACCCAGAACTGGACCACGACTGTTTACGGTTCCACCGCCGCCTACCTCTCGGTGCGGGAACGATCGATGGCGCTCGGCTCCTTTTTTACGCCCCAGGAGGTCACAAGTGACGACAACGTCGTCGTCCTGGGCGAGACTACGGCTTCGGAACTGAGCCTGTCCTCGCCCGTGGGCCAGACCATCGACATCGGGACCGTCCCGTTCACCGTCATAGGCGTCCTGGCCAGTGAGGGCAGTTCCAGCTCGACCAATCAGGACGACCTGGCCGTGGTGCCGATCACGACGGCGCAGGAAGTCCTTATAGGGACGTCGTCGGTCCAGACCATCTACCTCGAAGCGGCTTCCAGTTCGGTCATGGGCGCTGCTTACAACGAAGCCACCACCGAGTTGCTGGCGCGCCACGGCATAAGCGAGCCGGCCAGCGCCGACTTCAACATCACCTCGCAGAGCTCGATACTCAGCACGGCCACCTCGGTGGACAAAACCCTGACCATCCTTCTAGCCGGGATCGCCGCTATTTCCCTCCTCGTGGGCGGGATCGGGGTCATGAACATAATGTTGGTATCGGTCACCGAGCGGATCCGCGAGATCGGTTTGCGGAAAGCACTCGGTGCCACCCCGGCGATGATCCGCCGCCAGTTCCTGGTCGAGGCTTCCACCCTCGGCCTGGTCGGAGGTTTGGCGGGAGCGGCCTTGGGTGTCGTGGGCGCCGAGGTGATACCGCATTTCATTTCCAACAAGATCGCCATTTCCGGTCCTGCCACCGTGGGTGCTATCGCTGTGGCCATGGTGATCGGGGTCGTTTTCGGGGTTTACCCGGCGTCACGCGCCGCCCGGTTGACGCCCATAGAGGCCCTGCGCAGTGAGTGAACCCGTCTCGCTTGAAAACAGGAGGAAGAACCGCATGAACAAGATCGTTTTGCTACCCGCGAGGGCGCGCCGCCCGGCCCTGGTCGTGGGCACCCTGGTGGCCGTCGCGCTGGTGGCCGCCGCTTGTGGCGGCGGATCCTCGCCGGCCGCGGCCAAGACATCCGCAACCAGCACCACGGCGGCCGGGAGTGCGGCGGCGGCCACGGGCACGACGGCTACGACCAAGGCCACGACGGCCACGAGCGATGGGGGGACGGGCCGTCCCGGGGGCGCCGACGGTTTCGCTCCGGCCGCCTCCGGCACCATCGCCAGCATCCTCGGCCAGAGCCTGGAGGTCCAGGGTGCGAGCGGCCAGACCACCGTCGACCTGACGGCCAAAACGGCCATTACGGCCACGGTCTCGGTCGGCCTGAGCGCCGTGAAGACGGGGACCTGTATCTCTGCCAGCGGCACCAAAGGCCCGGGCGGCAAGGTCGATGCCGCGCTGATCACCATCGAGCCCTCGGTCAATGGCAGTTGCACCGAGCGCGGCGGTTCCCCGGGCGGGGGCTTCCGGGGACAGCCTGGGCGCTCCTTCCCCCGCACGTCGGGATCTGTCCCCAGCACCCGCCTCACGGTTCCCACCAACGTGGCCGGGGCCTTTGGCAAAGTGACCGCGGTGTCAGGTTCGACGATCACCATTCAAGGCATCAGCTTCGCCGGTTTCGGCCGGCCGACCGCCGGTACCTCGGTACCGACCACGACCACGGTGCCCAAGACCAGTCCCGAGACGGTGATAGTCAGCTCCAAGACGAAGTACTCGAAGACCCAGAGGGTCACCTCCCACGCCCTCAAAGTCGGTGAATGTGCCACCGCCATCGGCAGCACCAACGACATCGGCGTCGTCACCGCCACTCGCCTTACGGTTACGCAACCGACGGCCGGGAGCTGCTCCACCGGCTTCGGGGGGTTCCGGGGAGGCTTTGGGGGCGGCAACGGCGCAGGCTTCGGGGGCGCCGCCGGCAGCGGCGCCGGCGCTGGCAGCGGCGCCGCGGGAGCTACGTCGTGAAGGCCGCCGGTTCGGCTGCACCCGGCCGGTCCGGCCGCCGTGCCCGCCCGGCCTGTAAAAGGTTCGGCCGTGCCCTTCCCGCCCTCGCCCTGTTGGGGACCTTCCCCGTCGTCGCCCTGAGCACGGGCGCGGCCGTCTTGTCGGCCCCGCCGGCTTTGGCCGCGGGCCCAACCTGTAGCGGGTCGGGGACGGGGTCCTACACGTTCACCGACGTCGCCGGGACTCCCCAGAGCGCCAAGGTGGGCACGGCCTTTGCCACCCCGCTCGAAGTCCAGGTCACTGAGAACATCGGCACCAGCAGCTGCCCGGCCGCCAACGTCAACATCCAGTTCACGGTCCAGGCCACCGGTGCCGGGGCCATCTTCAACGGCGGGTTGACCGCCGTTTCGGTCGAGACCGACAGCGCCGGGACGGCCACGGCGCCAGCTCTCTATGCCAATAACGTGACCGGCTCGTACACGGTGACCGCCGGCTTCGACGGGTACTCGTCTCCTCCGTTCCAGCTCTCCAACACCACCGTGGGCGTGGTGTCGTCGGTGACGGCCAGTTCCGGTGGCGGCCAGTCGGCCCAGATCGGCGACTCGTTCGCCACGCCTTTGCAAGTGCTCGTGACCGACACGTATGCAGACCCGGTGGCCGGGGCCACGGTCAACTTCGATGTGGTCACGACGGCCGGGGCCGGGGCGACCTTCACGGGTGGGGGGGGCACTGCTGCCGTGCAGACCAACTCCGAGGGCCTAGCTGCCAGCCCCACGCTCACGGCCGGGACCACGTCCGGGGCTTTCACGGTGACGGCCAGCGTGCCAGGAGCCAGTTCCATGGCCACCTTCGCTCTCACTGACCGGGCCGGTGCGGCCGCCACCCTCACGCCCGGGGTCGGGACCTCCCAGAGCGCCGAGCTGGGCACCGACTTCCCGGTGCCCCTGGCCGTCACCGTGACCGACGCGTAAGGCAACGCTCTCCAGGGCGCCACCGTCACCTTTGCGGCTCCGGCCACCGGGGCCGGCGGTGTCTTCGCCGGCGCGGGCGCCAGGGCGGCCGTGCTGACCGGTTCGAGCGGGGTCGCCATAGCGCCCGACTTTTCGGCCAACAACCACACCGGTGGCTATGTCGTAACGGCCTCGGTGGCCGGCATAACCACTCCCGCCACCTTCGCCCTGGTGAACGAGCCCCGTAGCGGCGCCAGCGCTCCGGGCCCGGATGGCTCCTACTGGCTTGTCACCAACACCGGGAAGGTGCTCGCGTCGGGGGGCGCCGCCCACTTCGGCTCCATGACCGCCAAGGCGACGGCACCGGTCGTGGGCATGGCGGCCACGCCGGGCGGCCAAGGTTACTGGTTGGTCACCTCCAAGGGCACGGTCCGGGCCTTCGGGGACGCCGTGAACTATGGCTCGCCGTCCTCCCTCCACCTGAGCAGACCCATTGTCGGCATGGCCGCCACCCCCAACGGGAAGGGTTACTGGCTCGTCGCCTCCGACGGCGGCATCTTCAACTACGGCGACGCCGCCCTCTACGGGTCGCCGTCGGCCCTGCACCTGAACAAGCCCGTAGTCGCCATTGCTGCCACGGCTGATGGGAAGGGCTACTGGCTCGTCGCCTCGGACGGCGGCATCTTCGACTACGGCGACGCCGCCTTCGACGGCTCCGGTCATGCCCGTTCGGCCAAGCCCATAGTGGGCATCGCCGCCGCCCCGGGCGGCGGGTACTGGTTGGTGGCCTCCGACGGCACCGTCTCCGCCTTCGGGGGTGCCACCTACTATGGCTCCGGGGCGGGCCTGTCGCCCAAGCCCGTGAAGGCCATTGTCGCCACCTCGAACGGCGCCGGCTACTGGGTCGTCAGTGCCAACGGCACCGCGGCCGGTTTCGGCAATGCCGGTGCCCAGGGCTCGCCCACCTCGGCCAAGACCACGGTGGTGGCGGGGGCTCCCTGACGGCCCGCCCGTGTCTACTCGGCCCGCCGGTTGTTAACTCGGCCCGCCTGTGCTCACTCGGCCCGTCGGGCCTGTTGTTCGGCCATAATGCATAGTTCGGCCGCCTTGAAGGCGTGGGCCTGGCCCATGGACCGCTCCGTGCCTTCGAGGCAGTCGAGCACCAGTTCCCCGAAGAACGGGTACCCCACCTGCCCGGCGACGGCCAGGTGGTGCTCGCCGCCCCCGTCCACCAGGTAGACGTGGTCGCCCCCGGCGCCCGGGTTGCCCACGTTGAGGTATTTGCGCAGCTCTATGTAGCCGAGCGTCCCGAGGATGAAGATGCGGCCGTCTCCCCAAGTGCTGAGGCCGCTCGGGGTGAACCAGTCGACCCGGAAGTAGCCGGCGGCACCGTTGTCGCCGAGCAGCGTGCAGTCACCGAAATCTTCCAGGCCGGGATGGTCCTTGTGGGAGTAGTTGGCCACCCGGCTGCTGACCACCTGGGCGTCAGTGTTACCGGTGAAGTACAGGAACTGTTCGGCCTGGTGGCTCCCGATGTCGCACAGGATCCCGCCGTAACGGTCCCGTTCGAAGAACCACGCCGGCCGGGACGGGAGGTCGGCCCGGTGCGGCCCCATGCCGATCACCTGCACGACCCTCCCGATGACGCCGTCCCTTACCAGCCGGCCGGCGAAGACGGCGCTCTCCACGTGCACTCGCTCGCTGTAATAGACGGCGTACTTGCGGCCCGTCTCCTGTACCGCCCGTCGGGCGTGGGCGAGCTGCGCCAGGGTGGTCAGGGCCGGCTTGTCGGTGAAGTAGTCCTTCCCATGGCCCATGACCCTCAGTCCCAGAGCGGCGTGCTCGGCCGGCACAGCCGCGCCCGCCACGAGTTGGACGCCTGGATCCTCCAGGATCTCGCGTTCGCTCGTCGCCACCCTCACGCCCGGGAACCTCTCGGCGAAGGCGGCCGTCTTGGCCGGGTCGGGATCGAAGACCCACTTGAGCTGCGCACCGGCCTCGGTCAGCCCGTTGCACATGCCGTAAATGTGGCCGTGGTCCAAGGCGACGGCGGCGAAGACGAACTCACCCTCGTCGCATACCGGCGCCGGCTTGCTTCTCGGCGCGTAGTTCTGACCATCGGACGTCATGGCTCCCTCCGCTCCCTATCTGAGCGCACCCGGGCCCGTTTCGTCCACCGTCGTCCCGACTTGGGAAAAGCGCCCGCCGTGCTATCATGGCTACTCGTCCCACGGGGCAGCTGGTTGTTCGTACGCGCCCCGTCGAAGCAAGAATTCTCTCTCTATCAGAGGTCCAGTGCCCACAATCGCCCAGTTGGTCCGCAAGGGCCGTCAGCAGAACTCCAAGAAGACCAAGACGCCGGCGCTCAAGGGCGCCCCCCAGCGACGGGGCGTGTGCACGCGCGTGTACACCAATACGCCCAAGAAGCCCAACTCGGCTCTGCGCAAGGTCGCCCGTGTGCGGCTCTCGAGCGGTTTCGAGATCACCGCCTACATCCCCGGCGTCGGCCACAACCTGCAGGAGCAC
>PMLI01000240.1:0-140 GCA_003158835.1 Acidimicrobiaceae bacterium | reverse complement strand
GTAGCCGCTACGGCGCCAAGAAGGCTTAGAAAGGCTAGAGGTCAGACATGCCGCGCAAAGGCCCCGCCCCTCGCCGGGAACTCCCGCCCGACCCGATCTACCGCTCCGTGCTGGTCACCCAGCTGGTCAACAAGGTGCTG
>PMLI01000234.1 GCA_003158835.1 Acidimicrobiaceae bacterium | reverse complement strand
CCAGCGAGCTGTGCTTGGTCACGCCGACCAGCGCCACCTGGCGTTGCGCGGCCCGGCTGAGCAGATCTTCCAACCACCGGGCTGGGATCCTCCAATCGGGCTGCAGGTCGCCGTCCACCAGGACCATGCCACCAGGTTCGGCCTCGTCCACGGACTTCGAAACGAGGCGCCACTCGGACCAGTCCCGCAGGAGGTTCATGTCAACCGGAGCCTCGGCCGCCACGGGGGCCCCTAGCGCGGCCAACGAGCGCCGGCCCTCGGGGCCGCCGCCGTTCCCCCGCAGCAGGTGGACGTCCAGCTCTTGCTGCTCCTCGAGGGTGCCGCCGCCGCCCTGCCAGCGAGCGCGGGCGGCCCGGGTGACCGCCACCTGAAGGCAGCGGGCGNNCGGCCACCAGCGCCTGGCCGCCATCGACGGCAAAGCAGTCCGGGGGGGCCGGGAGCCTGGTCAGAGGCCGGAGCTCGATGTCAGGGAAGAAGTCCAGGTCGCTCCCGCGGGCGTCGGAAAGTTCGCTGGGGCCCCGGGTGAGCAACTGCGCCAACCGTTGCGCGGTTTGGGCGATCGTGGGCACCCCCGAATGCTATTGAGGCCGGCACCTCAGGCGAGGTTTTCCTGGCGGGTGCGGGCACAATGCCTGGCCGGGCGGCACAATGGTCGTATGCCTAGGGCCATCTGGAGCGGTTCCATCAGTTTCGGGCTAGTCAATGTGCCGGTGAAACTGGTCACCGCCACTTCCCCCAAAGACATCCGTTTCCACCAGCTTCACTCCTCTGACGGTGGCCGGATCAACCAAAAAAGGGTCTGCTCAGTGGACGGCGAGGAGGTCGACTACTCCGAGATAGTGAAGGGCTACGAGATCCACCGGGGCCGGTACGTGATAGTCGACCCTGAGGAGCTCGAAGGCCTGGCCCCCGAGGCCAGCCACAGCATTGACATCGAGGAGTTCGTCGACCTGGCCGAGATCGACCCNNACGGCCCTGCCGCCCGTCCGTACGCGTTGCTGGTGGAGGCGATGACCGGGACCGGAAAGGTCGGCATCGGCCGCTTCGTCCTGCGCACCAAGCAGTACCTGGCCGCGCTCCGGCCCCGTGACGGCGCGCTCATCCTGTCCACCATGCTCTTCGCCGACGAGGTGGTCGAGTCCTCCGAGCTCGAGGTGCCGACGACCAGGGAGACCAGGCCTTCCGAGCGGGAGTTGACGATGGCCCGCCAGCTGGTCAGCTCACTTTCGGCGGAGTGGGAGCCGGCCAAGTACAAGGACAACTACCGGGACAAGGTGATCGAGCTGATCGAGGCGAAGGCCGAGGGCAACGAGATCGCCGTACCGGAGGTCCCGGACCGCACGGCCCCCGTCCTGGACCTGATGGCCGCGCTCGAAGCCAGCCTGGCCCGGGCCGGGGAAGGCCACCGTTCCTCAAATGGGGCAACGGGGCGTTCCCCGGCCGACGAGGGTTCCTCCGAAGATGGGGCGCACGGCCGGAGCCGTAGGCGGGCCAGCGCATGAGCAGCCCGGGGTTGGTGCCCCGGGCGGGCAGTCGGGCCGGCCCGGCGGGTGCCGTGGGTACGGCGGAAGTCGGAGGCAGGAAGCTCAACCTCTCCAATCTGGACAAGGTGTTGTGGCCGGTGACGGGCACGACGAAGGGGGAGATGGTCAGCTATTACGCCCAGATCGCACCCGTCCTGGTCCCGCACCTGGCCGGCCGGGCGGTGACGCTGAAGCGGTACCCAGACGGGGTCGAAAAGGGCTCGTTCTACGAGAAGAACTGCCCGTCGCACAAGCCGCCCTGGGTGGGGACGGTGAAGATGGGCGACGTCAATTACTGCCTGGTGGAGGAGCCGGCGGCCCTCGTGTGGCTCGCCAACCTGGCCGCCATCGAGCTACACCCGACACTGGCGGCCCAGCCCGACCTGGGTTCGCCGACCTCGGTCGTCTTCGATCTCGACCCCGGCGCGCCGGCCGACGTACTCACCTGCGCCCGGGTGGCGCTCCTGGTGAGAGGGGTGCTCGAGCGGCTGCACCTGCAAGCCTGGGTCAAGACCTCGGGGAGCAAGGGCCTCCAGCTTTACGTGCCCCTCAACAGCGAGGCGACTTACGAGCGCTCGACGCCGTTCGCCAAGGCCGTCGCCCAATTGCTCGAGAAGCGCCACCCTGAGCTGGTTCTCTCCTACCAGCTGCGCTCCGCCCGGGCCGGAAAGGTGCTGATCGACTGGAGCCAGAACGTGGCCTCGAAGACGACCGTGTCCGTCTACTCATTGCGGGCCCGCCCCGAGCCCACGGTCTCGACCCCTGTGAGCTGGGACGAGGTCGACAATGCCCTGGCGGGTGGGGACGCCTCCCATCTCTCGTTCCAATGGGCCGACGTCCTGGACCGGGCCCGGCGCAAAGGCGACTTGATGGCCGAGGTCCTCACTCGCCGCCAGGAGCTGCCGGAGCTGAGCTCCTGAGGGCTCCGAGGCGGCCGTGGCCGTAGGCGGGCGGTTAGGCTGGCTGGGCAGGGCCGGGCGCCGCGGGCGGCGCCGTCCAGTGCGAGATTACGGCGTCAGACAGCGCCGGCCAGGCCGCCACCGCCCAGGGCCCGAAGGTCGTCCCGCTCAGGGCCGCCAGCGCCACGCCGGCGTCGGGGTCCACCCACAGCAGGGCGCCCGACTGGCCGAAATGGCCGAACGTGGAGGGCGAATTGCGCGTGCCGGTCCAGTGCGGGGACTTGTGGTCACGGATCTCCGGTCCCAGGCCCCAGTCGCACGGGTCTTGGCGCCCGAACCCGGGAAGCACTCCGGCCAGGCCGGGCCAGGCGACGCTGGTGGCCGTGCGCAAGGTCGTCCCGCTGACCAGGGTGGGGCGGACGAGCTCGCCGGCCAGGGCCATCAAGTCGACGAGGGGCCCGATGGCCCCATGGGCGGGAGATCCCTCCAGGGAGGTGGCGTTCATGGCCAACGGGTCGAGCACGCCCGTGCGTAGGTAGTCGCCGAAGTGGATCCCCGAGCGCGCCTCGAGATGGTGGGCAGCCAGTTCCAGGCCCGTGTTCGAGTAAATGCGCCGGCGGCCCGCCGGCGCGATGGGCTGGGTGCCCTCGAAAGGCAGGCCGGAGGCGTGGGCGAGCAGGTGGGCAAGGGTCGAGCCCGGAGGTCCGACGGCGTCGTCCATGTCGACTGTCTCTTCCTCCCAGGCGACAAGACAGGCCAGGGCTACGAGCAGCTTGGTGACCGAAGCCCACGGGAAGGCCCGTTCGACCGGTCCGGAGCTTGCCTCTACGCCCGCCTCGGACACCACGCCGGCCGCGGCCGGCCCGGGCCAGGCGGCGGTGGCGGTGGCCAGGGCCCCGGCGAGAGGCTCAGGCACCGGGGCCCTGCGCTCTCCTGGCCTTCTCGCCCACATAGCGCTCGACGAGGTGAGCCGTCGCCGCCAGGTTCTCCCGGATCCCGTTGGCTATGGCGCGCTCGGCCAGTGGGCCGAGCAGTGGCAGGTGGACGCGCAAGTCGCCCTCGAAATGCTGGGAGCTGCGGCCCTCAGCTTCGTCGCGCAGTTCGTACCAACCGCTGCACGAGAAGAGCCCGGAATAGTTGTCCGGGACCATTTCGACCCGGGTGCGCCTGGACGCCAGGTCGACCTCCGTCACCTGGGCCCAGGTTAGCTTGCCAGGGTCGAGCAGTCTGCGGGCGGGCCCGTTGAGGGTTCCGGCGAAGCGGTAGCCGAGCACGATCCGGGCCCGCTGGGGGGAAGGCCACGAGCAGGAACGCATTTCCGGGGCCGAGATGCCTGCCAGTGCCCCGAGGCTGGCGTAGAAACCGGGGTCCAGGAACGCCGCCTGGGCGTCCTGCGCACTGGCGGCGATGGGCTGGTCGAAGCTGGTCCTCACGGCAGGAACGCCGTGGTCCGGGCGGGCCGGGCTAGTAGCTGTTCGACGTGTCGCACGCCAGGGGGTCTTCCAGGGCGGTCAGGTCCTCTTCCATCACGGCGAAGTAGCTGAGCGGAGCGGGCCCGTGCAGGGAAGGCGCCACCTCCATGGGGTCCAAACTCTTCACGCCGACCCCGGCGACCTGGGCGACCTTCTGGACGGCTGGGGAGGCGACGCCCACTTCGCTGAACACGTCAGGGAGCGAGTTCTTGCGCACCAGGGCGGCCGCCTCTTCTACACCCGTGACGCTGACCGCCACATCGGTGAGGTCATAGCGGGCGGCGAAGCGCCCGAGGGCGTCGTCGGAGGTCACGAAGATATGGCGCGTACAGTCCGAGAACGTGCTCTCCAGGTCCGACTCGATCGACCCGACCACCGACTGGAAGTCCAGGGACCCGTTCTGGAACTGTGCCTTTCGTCCGGCGTCGGCGGCGCTCAGAGCCCCGGCAACGAGGGCGGCGGCCTTGCCCATGAGAGCGGGGTCGAGCCAGAAGCCGTACGGTTGAGCCGTCGCCGACACGGCCGGCAACAGGGAGAGATGCCGGCGGGCCGACGCCGCCGCCGCCTCGACCTGGGGCTGGTAACCGTCCCCCACATCGACCACGAGGGCAGCCGAGCGGACGAGGTCGAGCTGGTCCGGCCGCAGGGTGAGGTCCTGGGGCGGCACCCCGGGCGGTGCCAGGTCGACGACTTTGACCGCCTTACCCCCCACATAGTTCACCAGTACCGCCAGGGGGTAGGCAGATACGACGACTTCGAGCCGGGCCCCCGTGGCGGCCGTCGCCGGCCTGGGACCGGCCTCCGGCCCCGGACGTGCCGGTCTGCTCCCACAGGCCGCCAGTAGGCCCAGTGTCAAGCTGAGGCTCAATGTAAAGCTGAGCTTTAGCCTTTTGCTCAGCCTTCGCCACCGAAATGAGCGGTCGGTCACAGGCGGGAGCATTCGCTCCAAGCTTAGGTTGGGCCACCAACAGGGCCGGTGAGCATACTCTGAGAGGGAGGAAGGTGGTGGTCCCTACGGCCGAGCCTGTAGAGCCGCAGTCATTTGATGTCGTGATCGTCGGGGGCGGGCCGGCCGGCTACGCCGCCGCGCTCTACGGTGGGCGGGCCGGGTTGCGTACCGCACTGATCGAGAAAGAAAAGGTGGGCGGGACCTGCCTGCACCGGGGCTGCATACCCGCCAAGGAGCTCCTGGAGACCGCGGCCGTGTACAGGACCGTGAAGGGCGCCAAGGAGTACGGCATCGGCGTCGACGGTTGGACCGTGGACTTCTCCGCCACTCAGGTGCGCAAGCGCAAAGTCATCGACCAACAGCACCAGGGGCTTCAGGGCCTGCTCAAGCGGTGCAAGGTGACGACCTTTGCCGGGACGGGCGCGCTGGCACCGGGGCGCGTCGTCCGGGTGGAGGCTGGCGACGGTGAGACCACCGAGCTCAAGGCACCGGCGGTCATCCTGGCAGCCGGGTCGGTGCCCCGGACCATCCCCGGGTTCGGCCTCGACGGGCGCTTCGTGCTCACCAGCGACGAGGTCTTGGATCTCGAGCAGCTGCCCGAGTCGGCGGCGGTGATCGGCGGGGGGGCGATCGGCTGCGAGTTCGCCTCGATGCTGGCCGATATGGGTACCCGGGTGACAGTCCTCGAAGCTCTGCCCAGCCTTCTCCCGGGGGTCGACAGCGACGTGACCGCGGTCGTGGTCAAGTCCTTCACCCGACGTGGTATCGACATCAAGACCGGGGTGGTGGTGAGCGGCCACACGCCCTCCGATGACGGTAAGTCGACCCAGGTCCATTTCGCGACCGGCCCCGGGGGCGAGATCCAGAGCATCGAGGTGCAGGCCGTGGTCGTCTCGGTCGGCCGGCGCCCCTACAGCGACGGGCTCCTCGCCCCCGGCTCCGGGGTCGAGGTCGACGAGCGGGGCTTCGTGAAGGTCGACGAGTGGATGCAGACGAGCCAGGACGGCGTCTGGGCCGTGGGCGACCTCGTCGCCACCCCCGGGCTGGCCCACGTCGGCTTCGCCGAAGCCATGGTCGTGGTCGACCAGTTACTCGGCCGCCAGGCCATGCCCATCGACTACACCAGGGTGCCCTGGTGCGTCTACACCTTCCCCGAGGTGGCCTTCGCGGGCTACTCCGAGGAAGGTGCCCGGCAGGCCGGCTTTGACGTCGTGACCAAGAAGGACCCGTTCGTGGGCAACGGGCGGGCCGCCATCCTGGGCGACACCGAAGGTCTTGTGAAACTGATCGCAGAAAGGTTGCCCGACGGTTCGGCCGGGCGCCTTCTCGGTGTGCACATGGTCGGCCCCTGGGTAACCGAGCAGATCGGCCAGGGTTACCTCGCTGTCAACTGGGAGGCGACGGCCGAAGAAGTCGCCCGGTTCGTCCAACCCCATCCGTCGTTATCCGAAGTTTTCGGCGAGACAGTGCTCGCCCTAGCTGGAAGAGGTCTTCACGTTGGCTGAGATCACCATGCCCCAACTCGGTGAGACCGTCACCGAGGGCACCATCACCAAGTGGNNTCGACGGACAAGGTCGACTCCGAGGTGCCCTCGCCTGTCAGCGGGACGGTCATCGAGATCCTTGTCCAGGAGGGACAGACGGTGTTGGTCGGAGCGAAGCTGGCTGTCATCGGGAGCTCCGCCGATCAGGTGGCGGCCGTTCAGACCACAGCCCCGGCCGGGACTGCGGCCACCGACGCGACCGAGGCGGCCGGCCCGAGCGGGCCCGCCCCCACCGGTCCCGAGGGTGCGGCGGGGCCAGGTGGCGCTGAGACGGGTGGTGGCGATGATGGCGGCGGCCGGCGGGCGCAGGCCGCTCAGGCGCCGGCCAGACCTCCGACGGGCGGGCCGCCCCGGCCCGGTGCCCGGCCTGCCNNGCAAGCTCCTGTCGCCGGTGGTGCGCCGGCTCATCTCGGAACACGGCCTCGACCCGGCGCAGATAGCCGGCTCGGGCCTGGGGGGCCGGGTCACCCGCGATGACGTGCTCGCCGCCGTCGGACGCCAGGGCCCCAACGGGACCGGCGGTGAGGGCGCCAACGGGACGGCCGGGGCCTGGCAGCCACCGGGCGGCCCCGCCGGGCAGGTGCGGGTGGACCAGGGCGCCTCGCCCGGTGCGGTAGGCAGAGCGGCGGCTCCCGGCCCGGTNNGTGAAAAAGACACGGTGGTGCCGTTCACCAACATCCGGCGACGCACGGCTGAGCACATGGTCCGCTCCAAGGCAACCTCCGCCCACACGATGATCGCGGTGGAGGTCGACTACTCGGCCGTGGAGCGGGTGCGCCAGGCCGAGAAGGACCGCTTCAAGGCGGCCGAGGGCTTCAGCCTGACCTACCTGCCGTTTATCGCCAGGGCAGTCGTCGATGCCCTGACGGAATGGCCTTACCTCAACTCCTCGGTGGGGGCGGACGAGCTCATCGTCCACGGTGAGGTCAACCTCGGCATCGCCGTCGATCTTGACTTCGAGGGCCTGCTGGTGCCGGTCGTCCACCGGGCGGAGGAGAAGCGCCTGTTGGCACTGGCCCGTGAGATTTCGGGCCTGGCTTCCCGGGCGCGCTCCAAGCACCTGACGATGGACGACATTTCCGGGGGCACGTTCACTCTCACCAACGCCGGTGGTTACGGCACCTTCATCACGGTCCCCGTCATCAACCAGCCCCAGGTCGCGATCCTCTCGACCGACGGGGTGCGCAAGCGGCCGGTGGTCGTCGAACTGCCCGACGGCTCCGACGGTATCGCCATCCATCCGGTCGGCAACCTGGTCATGTCGTGGGACCACCGGGCCGTCGACGGTGCTTACGCCGCCGCGTTCATGGCCCGGCTGAGAGAGGTTATGCAGACCCGCGACTGGGCTTCCGAGCTCTAGGGAAATCGAGAGCTCGCCACGTTCATGGGTACCACCGCAGGTCTCCAGGCGGGCGCCCGCGCCGGTGCCGGAACCGCCGGTACCACCCTCGGCCCGGGCCATTTCGGGCTGAGCCCGGGGCGCACTCTGCGGCTGCGCTGGCTGGGCAACCGGGTCGCCTACCGAGACGCCCATTCATTGCAACGGGCGCTGTGGACGGCTGGGACGGTGGCCGACGACTGGTTGCTGCTCCTAGAGCACCCGCACGTCTATACGGCCGGCGTCCGGGCCAAAGCCGAGCACATGCTGGTCGACCCGGCCCGCGTCGGGGCCGAGCTGCTGTGGGTGGACCGCGGTGGTGACATCACCTATCACGGGCCCGGGCAGCTGGTCGGGTACCCGGTCCTGTCGGTCCTGCCCGGGCCCGGGGCGGCCCCCGGTTATGTCTACGAAGTCGAGCAGTTGGTAATAGACGCCCTCGCCCGCCTCGGCCTCCCCGATGCCGGCCGGCTCGACGGCTACCCGGGAGTCTGGGTCGGTCCTTCGGGCTCTTCTCCCCGCAAGATCTGTGCCATCGGGGCGCGCCACAGCCGGCGGCGCACCATGCATGGCTTCGCCCTCAATGTAGGCCCCGATCTAGCCATGTTCGGCCACATCGTCCCGTGCGGGATCGAGGGCAAAGGCGTCACCTCGCTGGCGGCCGAAGGCTGCCGTGCCGGCATGGCCGACGTCGTCGAAACCGTCTTCGCCCTGGCCGCACAACGCTGGGGCCAGGGCCGGCCCGTAGAACGCCAGGATGCGGCCGGCCTGGCCCCGGTCCCGGCCCGGCCCCTGGCGCCGTCGCCATCGTCGTCGCCGTCCGGGCCTGGCCCGCTGCGACCGCCTTCCACGGAGGCGTCCTTCACGTCCCCGCTGCCAGCCGTCGGCCGGACGGCCACCCCCGTGCGGTTGCTGGGCCGCCTGGCCCAGGCCGGAGTGCCGACCGCCGGCACCTTGGCGCTGGGCGCCCGGAAGCCGGATTGGCTGAGGGCCAACGCCCACATGGGCCCCGAGTACCGGTCCCTCCACCAGACGGTGCGCCGACTGGGACTGGCCACGGTATGCGAGGAAGCCGGTTGCCCCAACATCTTCGAGTGCTGGGCGGACGGGACGGCGACGTTCATGATCAACGGCGACCGCTGCACCCGGGCGTGCGGGTTCTGCCAGGTCGACACGGCCAAGCCGCTACCGCTGGACCCTGACGAGCCCGAACGGGTGGCCGAGGCCG
>PMLI01000232.1 GCA_003158835.1 Acidimicrobiaceae bacterium | reverse complement strand
GACGGCCCCGGCGGTCACGACCACTACCACGACCATCCCGGCCATCACGACCACGCCGGCGAGCTCAGTCCCCTAGGCTCGGGCCATCAGGGTCGGGGAAGCTTGACTAGACCGAGCGTGCATCTCCGAGAGCTCTTGTCCGGGGCTGGGCTGGACGGGGCCGGCGCCCTGGACCGGTCGATGCCCCGCCGGGCGCGGGGTTGCGAGGACGCCGACCCCGTTGTGCGCGACGTCGAGATCGTTTCCGGTCGGGCCCAGCCCGGCACTCTGTTCGCCTGTATAAGAGGGAGCCGTTCCGACGGGCACGATTTCGCCGGGGAAGCAGTGGGACGAGGGGCGGTGGCGCTGCTGTGCGAGCGGGCCCTCGACGTTCCCGTCCCCCAGGCGGTCGTGCCCTCGGTCCGCCGGGCTCTGGGCCCCGTTTCGGCCGCCCTTTGGGGCTTCCCGGCCCGGGCCTTGAAGCTGGTGGGCGTGACCGGGACCAATGGCAAGACGACTACGTGCGCCATGCTCGCCGGCATCTTCGGCGCTCAGGGGTGGCGGGCGGGGGTCATCGGCACCCTGACCGGTGAACGCACCACCCCCGAGGCTCCGGCGTTGCAGCGGCGCCTGGCCGACTTCGCCGAGCAGGGCGTCGTGGCCGTGGCCATGGAGGTCTCGTCCCACGCCTTGGAGCAGCACCGGGTGGGCGGGACGGCATTTGCGGCCGGCGTGTTCACCAACCTGAGCCAGGACCATCTTGACTACCACACCACGATGGAGGGTTACTTCGCGGCCAAGCGGAAGCTGTTCACCGGGGGCGAGCTCCCGCTGGCGGTCGTCAACCGGACCGACCCGTGGGGAGCCCGCCTCATCGGCGAACTGGCCGGGTCGACAGTCAAGGTGGTGACCTTTTCGCTGGAAGACGCCCGGGATGTGGTCCTGGGCCCACGGGGCGCTTCGTTCACCTGGCACGGGGAACGTCTGCAGATCAGTATGGGGGGGCGTTTCAATATCGGCAACGCCCTGGCCGCGGCGACCACGGCCCGGGAGCTCGGTGCCGGGTGGGACGCCATATGTGCCGGTCTTGCCGAGGTCGAGCCCGTGCGGGGCCGCTTTCAACTAGTCGACGAGGGCCAGCCGTTCCACGTCCTGGTCGACTTTGCCCACACGCCGGCGGCCCTGGGCGAGGCGTTGAAGGCAGCCCGGGAGATGACGGGCCGGTCGCCGGCGGACGGACCGGGCCGTGTCGTCATCGTGTTCGGCGCCGGCGGGGAGAGGGACCGGGCCAAGCGGCCGGTGATGGGGAAGGTGGCCAGCACCCTGGCCGACGTGGTGATCATCACGTCCGACAACCCTCGCAGTGAGCAGCCCATGGCCATCATCGAAGAAGTGGCGAGCGGCGCGCCGGGGGCGGCGCCCATCGTCGAAGTTGACCGCGGCAAAGCGATATGGGATGCCCTCGGCCTGGCGAGGGCGGGCGACGTCGTCTTGGTTGCCGGCAAGGGGCACGAGACGGGCCAGGACTTCGGACAGCATGTCGAGCCCTTCGACGACGTCGAAGTCGCTCGCTTAGCCCTGTCGCGGCTGTGGCTCGAACGGGATTGGGGCGGCGCGCCATGAAGGCCCTGTTGTTGGCGGGCGTAGTCGCTCTGCTTGTGGCCATGCTCGGTACCCCGTTGTTGATAGGTGACCTGCGCGCCCGGGGGATCGGCCAGCAGATACGCGAGGACGGCCCCTCCGGTCACTTCTCCAAGGCGGGCACGCCCACCATGGGGGGGCTCGCCATAATGGCGGCGGCCGTGGTGGGCTGGATCGTGGCCCATGTGTTCGCCACCTTCACCACCCGCGGCCTGGCCGGCATGCTCACCATTTGTGCGGCGGCGCTGGTGGGTTTCATAGACGACTGGCTGAAGGTCACCCGCCAGCGCAGCCTCGGCCTCAACAAGCGGGCCAAGGTCATCGGCCAACTGGTGGTCGCTCTGGGCTTTGCCCTCGTAGCGGTCACCTGGTTGAAAGTGGACACCCACCTTTCGTTCACGCGCTTCAACTCGCTCGGGTTGCAGCTCGGCAAGGTCGGATGGGTACTCATGGCGGTGCTGGTGTTCGTGGGTTTTACCAACGCAGTCAATCTGACCGACGGCCTGGACGGACTGGCGGCGGGGTCGTCCGCCTTTACGTTCGTCGCCTTCACGGTGATCGGCTTCTACCAGTTGAAGCACGAGGTGATGTACCGCAACCCCGCCTCCCTCGACGAGGCCGTCATGGCGGCGGCGATGATCGGTGCCTGTACGGGCTTCTTGTGGTGGAACGCCGCGCCCGCCCGCATATTCATGGGGGATACCGGCTCTCTCGGTATCGGCGCCGCCGTGGCCGTCTTGGCGCTGCTCGAGAATGTCGACCTGCTGCTGCCCATCATCGGCGGCCTCTACGTCCTCGAGACGCTCTCGGTGATAGCCCAGGTGGCCAGTTACCGGATGTTCGGGCGGCGCATCTTCCGGATGGCCCCGGTCCACCATCATTTCGAGCTGCTGGGATGGCCGGAGACGACGGTGATCGTCCGGTTCTGGATCCTGGCCGGCCTGTTTACGGCCCTGTCCCTCGGCGTCTTCTATGCCGATTTCCTCGCTCACGGCGGCACCGCATGACCGGCCCCCGAGACCGGCCCCCGAGACCGGGCCCCGAGACCGGGTACCCGGAACGGGCAGTTGCGACGACGGCCTTGGTTATCGGCTACGGCCTCAGCGGGCGCGCCGCCGCCTCGTGGCTGGCGGGGCAGGGCTACGAGGTCGTCGTTCTCGAGGACGCCCGCGACGCGGGCCGTGCCGCGGCGGCCGTCGGGAAGAGCACTGTGCCCGGGGGCGGGAGCATGAGGGTGGAGGTTGCCCCCGGGGCCGGCCGGGCCGCCGAACTGGCCCGGACGGCCTCGTTGGTGGTCCCGAGCCCGGGTGTGCCGGTGGGCCACCCGGCCTTGGCGGCGGCCCTTTCCTCGGGGACCGAGATCGTGAGCGAGATCGAGCTGGCCTGGCGGGTATTGGCGAGCCTGCGTGTCGATCATGCCGGGCTCGGGCCCTCGTACCGCCTGGTGGCCGTAACGGGGACCAACGGCAAGACGACCGTCACCGGGTTGGTGACGGCCATGCTGGCCGCCTCAGGGATGACGGCGGTGGCGGCGGGCAACGTCGGCTACCCGCTCCTGGACGCCGTGGTTGCGTTTGCCTCCGCCCCTGTCGCGGGCGAGCCTCCTATCGGTGGAAAAGGGGCTCGGCCGGGCGCGCCCGGCCGAGGCGGCGACGTCGTCCTGGTCGCGGAGGTCTCGTCCTTCCAGCTCGAGTACACCCGACGGTTCAGCCCCGACGTCAGCTGCTGGCTCAACTTCTCTCCCGACCACCTCGACTGGCACCCCAACCTCGAGCACTACAAACGGGCGAAGGCCAAGATCTGGGCCCACCAAACCGAGGGCAGCACGGCCGTGATCAACGCCGATGACCCCGTCGTGCGCAGCTGTTCGGCCACGGTCCCGCCCGGTGTGCGGGTGGTGAGCTTCGGCGCTTCCGGGGCGACATGGACAGTGGGCCCGGAGGGCGTCGAGGGCCCGGGCGGGATGTCGTTGAGGGCGTCGGAACTGCCCCGCGCCTTTCCCCACGACGTGGCCAATGCCGCCGCCGCTCTGGCTGTGGCCATCGCCGCCGGCGCCGACGAAGAGTGTTGCCGGATGGCAGCCCGCACCACCGCTCCGCCCCCGCACCGGGTGCAGTTGGTAGCCGAACGGGACGGCGTCCGTTGGTACGACGACTCGAAGGCAACCACTCCGGCTGCGGTGCGGGCGGGAGTGTCGGCGTTCTCCTCGGTCGTGCTGATCGCCGGCGGCCGCAACAAGGGACTGGATCTCTCGGAACTGGCGAGTACGGTCCCGCCCGTCCGGGCCGTGGTGGCGATCGGCGAGGCGGCTTCCGACGTCGAGGCGGCAATTGGTCGTCTGGCGCCGGTCCGGCGCGCCGCGTCGATGGACCAAGCCGTGGAAATGGCCGGCGACATGGCGGAGCCGGGGGACGCCGTCCTCCTTTCGCCCGGGTGTGCCAGCTTCGATTGGTACTCCTCTTATGCCGAGCGGGGCGAACATTTCGGCGCCCTGGTCCGGGCGAAATTGGCCGCTGATGCCGATGCCGCCGCCAACGCGGCCGGCGCCGGGTTGAAGAGAACAGAGCCTTGATGGACGAAGTCGGGGAGGTCGGCAACTGATGTCTACAACGACGACGGCACTTGGCCCTTCCACTACGGTGCCGGATGCAGCGCCGGTACGCCGGTCGGGTTACATGTTGCTGGTGGCGGTGGTGGCGATGCTGTGCATGGTCGGTTTGGTGATGGTCCTTTCGGCGTCGTCAGTGGCGAGCCTGCGCAGCTTCGGTACGCCATGGCGCTACTTCGAACGCCAGGGGATGTACCTCGGCGCGGGCGCGGTAGCCTTTTTTGCGGCCCAGGGCATGAAGATCTCGTTCTGGCAGCGCTTGGCCCGGCCCATGATCTTCGTCGCCGGCGCCGCCCTGGTGGCCGTGCTGGTGGCCGGTCGCAGCGCCGGCGGCGCGTCGCGGTGGCTCGGGAGCGGCTCGTTCCAGTTCCAGCCCTCGGAACTGGCCAAGTTGGCACTGGTGCTCTTCGCCGCCGACGTCCTGGCCCGCCGGGAGGGCAAGAGAAGCTGGCTCTACCGGTCCGGGCCCGTACTACTCGTAATGACCGCCTACGTCGTCCTCATACTGCGCCAGCCCGATATGGGCACCGCCGTCGTCGTTTGCTGTTTGGGGGCGGCCGTGCTCTTCGCCGCCGGCATGCCCTTGCGGACGATGGTGTTGCTGAGCGCGGGCGGCGGCTTGGGCGGGTACGCACTGGCCACGTCGGTGAGCTATCGGGCGGCCCGGCTGACCTCGTTCCTCCACCCCTTCGCCAGCGCCAGCACCACCGGGTACCAGTCCGTCCAGGGCATCATCGCCCTGGGGGGCGGGCATTGGGTGGGCACCGGGATCGGCCAGAGCCTGGCCAGCTGGGGCTATTTGCCCAACCAGTACACCGACTTCATCTTTGCCGTGA
>PMLI01000427.1 GCA_003158835.1 Acidimicrobiaceae bacterium | reverse complement strand
ATGGTCAAAGTCGTGTCCTCGGCGGCGATTATCTGCAGCTGGTGGTCGGCAGGATCTGTGACGTTGGCGGCGACGCCGGTCTCATAGCGCCAGTCGGCGCCCTCGTAGTCGAGCGCGGCGTTGACGACCCCGGCCTCTTGCGCCCTCCAGCGTGCCTGCTCGTCGGCGGTCTCGGACGTGCAGACCTTCGCGAAGCAGGTGTCGTAATCTGGGGCGCTGCTGCACTGGTCGTCGGCGTCATTGGACGGCTTTTGAGGGTTGAGGCTGCCGTTGTACGCGTTGGTGAGGGCGTCGGAAAGCGAGTTGTACTCCTGGTAGAGGGGCCTCACTTCGGGCTGCCAGTCGTCTGTGTTGTGCGCGGTCCAGACAGCGCTGCGCCGCTCGGCGGTCTGCTTGTTTGGGTTGCGGACCTTTGGGATGAGGCTCGCCGACTTGGACGCGTTGAGGCTGGCCTGCTTGTCGATCTTGTTGTCCAGCGCGGTGTAGTAGTGGCTCTTTACCATCGCCTCGCCTTGCGCGGGAGTGTCGGGGAGCTCTATGTGGACCGGCGTCCACGCCACGCCCTGGGAGAGGTCGAAGATGCTCGAGGCGACCGGGACGGCGTCGCCGTCGGAGTCGGTGGTCCAGTCGCCCGGCTGGTCCTCCCGCCAGAACGGCGGGTCGGCGATCACCGGCGGCTGCCCGCCGCCGCCGCCCATAACCCACGTGTACTGCTGTGCGGCGTCGAGGTTGTCCCGCGCCTCTGAGAGCAGCGGCGCCCGCTGCTCGGCGCTCTGCAGGTAGCCCTCCGCCTCTCCCGGGTAGCCGAGCTCGAGCAGGGCGTAGCCACGGTTGTTGAGGGCGACCGCCTGGTAGTCGATTCCCA
Organism: Acidimicrobiaceae bacterium; assembly: GCA_003158835.1. GTDB lineage: Bacteria > Actinomycetota > Acidimicrobiia > Acidimicrobiales > Palsa-688 > Fen-671. Next base: position 2,023 of record PMLI01000427.1, on the reverse strand, counting down.
TCGGCGTCTGCTTGTCGGCCGGCAGCTTGGCGGCCGCCCCCAGCAGCGCCAGGCCTTGTTGTGGCATCCCCAGGGTGGTCACCAGGCCGGCCAGGCTGATCAGCACCCCGGCATCGCGAGGGCCGAGCTGGTGAACCCTCAAGAGAGCATCGACCGCCGCCCACGGCTGGCCGGCGGCGATGGCCCCGAACACGAAATTCGACGCTCCGCCGACGCTGCGGGCGTCGGCGCTGGCGGCGAACCCTTGCAAGGCCCTGGCGCTGGCGTTGTCGCTCAGTTGCGTTCCGATGTCGGCCAAAGCGGTGGCGAGGGCCATGTTTTGTACCGCGGCCCGCTTACGGGTGCAGTCGGAGCGGAACGTGCTGGCCAGGCTGGCCAGGTCGGACTTGTCCGGGCTCACACCGTCGAGGACCGAGCGCAGGACCAACTGCGGGCTCGGGCCGGCTGACGCCGGCCCCGCAACGGCGGCGCCCGCCGCCGCCGGCTGCAGCGCCAAAAAGCTGGCGGTGCAGGCCACCAAAGCGACCTTCCATCCTCCCTGGGGCTTCCTCACGAGATGCCTACCTCCTTTGACGGCGGTCATCAACGTGCTCGTCAGGCGTTGCACATTCGACGAAGCGTTTGGTCCGATGGACGCTCCCGAAAAAGGCCCCTGGCACCCTCGGAGCTGGCCGTGGCTCACCGCTCGCCCTCTAGGAGAGGTGGACGGCTCCATGCTGTGCTCCCTTTTCCTGGGCGCCACGCGGGTCGGTCGCTGGCCTGCCAGCGGGCCGACAGTGGGCTGCCCGCACTATACCCAGGTCGCACGAGCAGCACAATGTCCTCTACGCCGTCTACCAGGCGTCGGGCGGTTCAGTCTCGCTCCCCCACTCCTCTGAGGTGGTAGTTACCTTCAAGCAGCGCCTGCCTTATGTGCCCGCGATGGCGGCTACCGGCAGGTTAGAGGCAAGGGCCGCCGGCTCCGCCCAGACCTGGGCATCCCCGAAGCCGTAGACGTGGCCGTCAGAACCGGCCATGTAATAGCCACCGTCGTCGGGCGTAAGGGCGATGCCCACGATGTTGGAGACCCTGACCCCTTCGCCCGGCAGGGAGCCGTGGAACCTGGCCCCGGTGCCGAACTTGAACACGCCCCCGTCCGAGCCGACGAGTATATAACCCCGTCCGGTGGAAGAAGGCAGGATGGCCCGGATGTCGTGGACGTGCTTGCCTAGCCCGGGCAGTGAGCCGTAAAAGTGGGTGTGGCCGAAGGCGAACACGCCGCCGTCCGAACCAACCAGTAGGTAACCTTTGCCGCCCGGCGAGGCCACCACGCCGACCACGTCTTTCACGTGGATGTGGATACCCGGCAGGGAGCCGTGGAACTTGGCGTCCCCGAAGGTGAAAAAGCCGCCGTCGGCGCCCACGAGATAGTAGCCCCGCCCGTCGGTGGTGGGGGCGATGGCCACTACGTCCGAAACGTGCTTACCCAGAGCGAGCAGGTCGCCGTAGTACTTGGCGTCACCAAAGGCGCCGACCATGCCGTGGGCCGTGACGACCCAGTAACCCTTGGCGTCGGGGGTGGCGGCGATGCCCATTGCCCGGCCCGTTGTGGCCGAGGTAGCGACGCCGCCGAACGATGGCGCCGCGCCTAGGCCGTAGACGGCCCCTTTGGCGGTGGCGAGCCAGTAACCGGCTGCGGGGTGGTTGACGACCTCGGTGTAGACGGCGGAGGTGGAGGGCCCGAAAGCAGCGTCACCGGAGTAGGACGCTTCCACCCGGCGGCTCCCGATGGACGTGTAGTCGGTCGAGCAGGTGGCGGTGCCCGTTGCCGTGTTGACGGGGGCCCCAGTGCAGCCGGTTATGGCCGCCCCGTGGGCGAAGAAATTGACGATGCCCCCGTTCGGGGCCGGCGCCACTTTGGCCGTGTAAGTCACGGCCTGGCCCACCGGGACCGGGTTGGCCGACGACGACAACGAAGTGGTGGTGCGGGTGCCGCCCAGGGCAATGACGAGGTACTGGACGGCCGGGCTGCCCACCCCATTGG
>PMLI01000226.1 GCA_003158835.1 Acidimicrobiaceae bacterium | reverse complement strand
CATCCTCGAACAGCAATACGTCCTGGTCACCCTGCTCAAGGATGTCCTCGACCGGGGTCTCACGGTCGCCATCGGGACCGAGCACGGAGTGGTCCCCCTGGCCGACTGCTCGATCGTGGTGGCCCCCTACGAAGTCGACGGTGAGCGGGCCGGCACGGTCGGAGTGCTGGGCCCGACAAGGATGCATTACGACCAGGCATTGGCCGCCGTAGCCGTAGTCTCGAGGAAGCTCACGCAAGCACTGAGCGAGGGTGGCCAACTGCCCTCTCCCGCCGACGGCAGGCAAAGGAGCGCCACCTGATGGCTGGAGAAGACTATTACGCCATCCTCGGCGTCAACCGCACCGCCACCGAGGACGAGATCAAGCGTGCTTACCGGCACCTGGCCCGGGAGCTACACCCGGACCGCCACGCCGGGGCCCCGGCCGCGGCGGAGGCCAACGAGGAACAGTTCAAGCTCGTCAACCGCGCCTACGAGACACTAAAGGACCCCGAGCGTCGGCGGCAGTACGACATGTTCGGCGCCGACGGGCCGAGGGCGGCGGCGGCGGGCGACCCGTTCTCCGGGTTCGGCGGGGCGGGGATGGGCGACATTTTCGAGGCGTTCTTCGGCGGCAACCCCTTCGGGGGCCGGGGTACGGCGCCGCGGGCCGGGCCGCCCCGGGGCGAGAACCTCGAGGCCATCCTCGATCTCGAATTCGCCGAAGCTGTCCTCGGGGCCCAAAAGGAAGTGGCCGTTCGGGCCGCCACCGTGTGCGAGACCTGCTCGGGTACAGGGTCCCGCCCCGGAACCACGGCCACCACCTGCAGCAATTGCCAGGGCCGGGGCGAGGTGCGCCGGGTGCGCCAGTCCCTGCTGGGCCAGATGGTCACCTCGAGCCCGTGCCCCCGGTGCGGCGGGACGGGCGACGAAGTCCCCACCCCGTGCGACGACTGCCGGGGCCAGGGCCGGCGCATGGAAGACCGCTCCTACACGGTCGAGGTCCCGGCCGGGGTCGACGACGGCGCCACTCTCCGCCTGAGCGGGCGGGGCGCGGCCGGGCCCCGGGGCGGCCCGCCCGGCGACCTCTACCTGCACCTGCGGGCCCGCCCTCACGCGACCCTGACCCGCGATGGCTTCGACCTGCGCACGACGTTGCGGATGACGATGGCCCAGGCCGCCCTCGGGGCGCAGCTCGAGGTCGAGACGCTCGAGGGGCCCGAGGAGATCACCGTCCCGCCCGGCTGCCCCACCGGCCACGAGATGCGACTACGGGCCAAGGGCGTCCCCCACCTGCAGCGCCGGGGACGGGGCGACCTCCTGGTCACGTTCTGGGTGGAGACGCCGACCGAGCTCACCGCCTCCCAGGAGGACCTCCTGCGCCGGTTCGCAGCCGAACGCGGGGAGGACGTAGCGCCGCCCGAGGCGGGCTTCCTGTCACGCCTCCGCAGTGCCTTCAAGTAAGTCACCTGGGCCGAGCAGGTCGAGCACGTCCGAGCAGGAGGAAAGGGCGCGCCGGGTGGCCGCGCACGTCTTCGTCGACGACCTGTCGGCGGGCCGGCCGGCCTTAGCCGAGGACGACGTCCACCACCTTTCACGCGTCCTGCGCCTACGGCCCGGTGAAGCCGTGTCCGTCTCCGACGGCCGAGGGGGCTGGCAGCTGTGCAAATGGGCCGGAGGGAAGGCGTTGGAGCCGGTCGGCGAACTGGTGCGTTACGACCGCCCCTCTCCCCTTCTCACGGTGGGCTTTGCCTTGACCAAGGGCGACCATCCGCAGTGGGCGGTGCAGAAGTTGACCGAGGCGGGCGCCGACCGGGTCGTCGTCGTCATGTCGGCTCGCTGCGTGGCCCGGTGGCCGGCCGCGAAGCACGGGCACCAGCTCGAGCGCCTTAGACAAGTGGCCCGTCAAGCGGCGATGCAGAGCCGGCGCCCGTGGCTACCCGTGGTGGAGGGGCCGGTGCCGTTCTCGGAGTTTGCAGGTCCGGAGCAGGGTGGGCTGGAGCAGGGTGGGCCGGAGCAGGGTGGGGCCGTGACGGGCTGGTCCGCCGTGGCACTTGCCGTCCCGGGGGGCGCCCCTCTCACCCTTTCCACGCCGACCGTGCTGGTGGGACCGGAAGGGGGGTGGACGGAGGAGGAGCTGGCGGCCGTGCCGCGCCACTTCGGTCTCGGCCCCCACGTCCTGCGGGCCGAGACGGCGGCGGTGGCGGCGGGCGTGCTGCTGGCGGCCCTGCGAGCAGGGCTGGTAGCGGAAATCGGGTAGGGCCGAAAGTAACTTCGGGCCTGCTCCGCCACCACTTGGGCGCCTGGCCCGGTAGGCTGCCACACAGCTACTGGGGCGCGAGGGGCTCAGTAGGAGGAATTGGTCGCGCGATCAGCGCAAACGAGGTGTGTCGCTGCACGGAGCGGGTAGAAGAAGGGCTGGGACTTGTGGCATGTGCCACAAAACAGTTCCCTACGGAACAAACTCGCGAGCTGGGGCGTTACCTTCGTTACAATGACCGATTTTTCTCGCCGCACTGCAAGGGGCGCCATGGGCGCCGGGCCGGACCTGCTTGGCCTCTATCTGGACGAGGCGGGTAGCTTCCCCCTGCTCACCAAGGCCGACGAGATGCGCCTGGGTCAAGTCATCCAGGCTGCCCAAGCCGCTCAGGAGGATCTGGACAGCGCCTCGGGGATTACGCCCCGCCAGAAGCGGGAGCTTCGCAAGGCCATCACCGCCGGCGAAGGCGCCACTACGCAGTTCATCAACTCCAACCTCCGGCTCGTGGTCTCTGTCGCCCGCAAGTACCAGTGGTCAGGCCTGCCCCTCTCGGACCTCATCCAGGAGGGCAACCTGGGCCTCATCCATGCCGTCGAGAAGTTCGACTGGCGNNAGTCCATCGGCCGGGCCATCGAAAACACCGCCCACACGGTGCGTATCCCCGCCCACGTCGGTGACGAGATCCGCCGCGCCCGCCGGGTCCAGGGGGAGATGGAGGCCAAGAACGGCCGCCCGCCCACCTTGGCCGAGCTGGCCGAGGCCCTCGAGATAGACGAGAGCGTCCTGGCCGAGCTGCTCCACTACGACAGCGAGCCCGTCAGCCTGGACGCCGCCGTCGGAGAGGACGGCGACACGAGCCTGGGCGACCTGGTCGTCAACCATTCAGCCCAGTCGCCGTTCGAGATGGTGGCCCAAGCTCTCCTAGCCGGCCAGATCGACGAGTTCCTGGCCCGCCTGTCCGATGACGAGCGCCGCGTGCTCTCGCTACGCTACGGCCTCGACCGGGGCGAGCCCCGGACCCAGGGCGAAGTAGGCGAGTTGCTCGACCTCACGGCCGAGCGGGTCAGGCGCATCGAGCGCGATGCCCTGACGAAGTTGCGCCGGGCCCTGGCGGGCAGCGATGCCCGCGACTTGCTCGCCAGCTGAGCAGGCACCCGCCCGCCCCATCCGCGCCGACCGGTCCGGTCAAACTGCACGTCGGGCCCAACTCCACCTGTGTGGCGCGGCACTAGCTTGGCACCCATGAGCACTGCCCGCGTCCGCATGGCGCCGTCACCGACGGGTTATTTCCACGTGGGCAGCGCCCGGACCGCCCTGTTCAATTGGTTGTTCGCCCGCCAGCGGGGCGGCACCTTCGTGTTGCGCATCGAGGACACCGACGCCCTACGCAACCGGGCGGAGCATACCGAAGGCATCGAACGGGCGATGCAATGGCTCGGCCTCGACTGGGACGAAGGCCCGTACTTCCAGTCCGAGCGGGGCGCCCTGTACGAGGCGGCCATAGAACAGCTTCTCGACCAGGACCTCGTGTACGCCTGCGACTGCACGCCCGACCTCGTAGCCCAACGCAACAAAGCCGTCGGCCGGCCGCCCGGTTATGACGGCTTCTGCCGGGACCGTCACCTGGGGCCCGGCCCGGGGCGGCTGTTGCGGTTCCGCACCCCCGCTACGGGCACGACTTCCTGGAAGGACATCATCCGGGGCGAGGTCGTGTACGAAAATGCCTCCATCGAGGATTTCAGCGTGCGCAAATCGAACGGCCAACCTCTTTTCATACTGGCCAACGTGGTCGACGACGGCGACATGGCCATCACCCACGTCGTGCGGGGCGAGGACCACGTCCCCAATACACCAAAACACCTTCTGCTGTGGGAGGCCCTAGGCCTGGGCCCGCCACCGGTGTTCGCCCATTTACCGTTACTGGTGAACGAGTCCCGGCAAAAACTGTCCAAGCGCCGGGACAAGGTGGCGCTCGAGGATTACCGGGACGAGGGCTACCTGCCCGAGGCAATGGTCAATTACCTGGCCCTGCTCGGGTGGTCGCCGGGCGGGGACCGGGAAGTGCTTTCCCGCCAGGAGATGATCGACGAGTTCCGCCTGGAGGATGTCAAGTCGTCCCCGGCCTTTTTCGACCAGCAGAAATTATCCTCGGTCAATGCCGCCTACCTGCGCTCCCTTTCTCCCGGCGAACTGGCCGAGCGCGCCGGCCAATGGCTGAACACGCGCTGGGCGCCGCTCGCCCCACTGGTCCAGGAGCGCGCCCGCACTCTGGCGGAAATATACGGGATGGTCGATTTCCTCTACCTGCCCGACGTCAAGATCGACCAGGCCGACTGGGTGAAAGTCCGCCGCCAGCAGCCGGCGTTCGCGGCCCTGCTCGAGGCGGCTGAAGCCGGCTTCGCCGGGTGCGAATGGGACGCGACGGGGATAAGGGACGCCACCCTCGCAGCCGGCGCCACCGTCGGGGTCAGCGCCCTCGGCAAGGCCCAAGCCCCGGTCCGCCTGGCGGTAACCGGTCGCACGGTGGGACCTCCCCTGTTCGAGTCGCTCGCCTTGCTGGGCCGCCGCCGCACGATTGTCCGCCTGGCGGCGGCGCGGGACAGAGCAGTCCGGGAGGACCAGGCTCAGGGCCCTCAGGGCCGTTAGCCGTACATCTTCACCCGCGGCACGATGTCCCAGCCCGCCCCCAGGATGTAGCTATTGCCCACCAAGGTGCACCCGCCCAGCTGTGCCCATATGTCCACGTCGAGCCGGCCTGGGTACGCGAGCGCGAGCAGCGCCACCGCCCCGTCGTCCATCGGGCAGCGGAGGCTGCCGTTGACGGGCACCACCGTGCGGCTGGTCGGGGCGGCCGAGACGGTCCGGGCCAGCTGCTCTGCGCCCGTTGCGCGCAGGCGCGCCTGGTGCGCCAACTTCTGGAACTGCGAGGGCGGTAACGCGCCGGAAGGACCATTGGCCCCGTTGTAGCGGCACACCAAGGCGGCCGTGGGTTGACCGGCAGGCAGCAAGCTGGCCGTGAGGCCGGCGCCCGGGTTGCTGACTCCGACAACGCCGGACGCACTGGCCAGGCAACCATCGGCCACGGTCACGTGGGCCCGCCGCCCCGGAGCGTCGTCCGGCCAGGGACGGGGATCGGTCCAGATCACG
>PMLI01000473.1 GCA_003158835.1 Acidimicrobiaceae bacterium | reverse complement strand
CCCAGCTCGACCGCTTCCTCATGAGGCTGCGCCTGGGCTACCTACGGCCCGACGAAGAGGTCGCCATGGTGCGGCGACGGTTGGACCGGGGCCAGGACCACGTCGAGTTGGCCCAGGTCATCGACGCCGGCGAGCTCCTGGCCATGCGCAGATCCCTCGAGCAGATCGAGGTGTCGCCCGACCTGCTCGACTACGTCGTGGCGATCGTCGTGGCGACTAGGAGCCATCCCCAGATCCAGGTCGGAGCCAGCCCCCGGGGCAGCCTGGCCATGGTGCAGCTGGCCCGGGGCGAGGCGCTGATGCGCAGGCGCGACTACGTCATTCCGGACGACGTCAAGCAGATCGCCGTCCCCTCCCTTGCTCACCGGGTGGTCCTGCGCCCTGAGCTGTGGGTGCGCCAGGTCCGCTCCGACGACGTCATCGCCGGGGTAACGGCATCGGTGCCCACCCCTCGCACCGACCCGTCCGCGGGCCCCCCTGCGGGCCCCATTGCGGGTGTGGCCCGGGGCGGCCGGCGGAGCGATGGTGACGGCTAGCGCGGGCCGGGAAGACCCGGGGCCGACGCCATCGGCCATGGCCGGCGCAGTGGTCGAACTCAACCTTGACTGGACCGTTTCCCGGCACGCTCGCCCTTGGTTCAACCTGGCCCTGACGGGCCTGGCCCTAGCCGTGGTGACGAGGCGGCCCGAGCTCGTCGCGGTCTCGGCACCAGCCCTGGTCCTGCTGGGCGTCTGGCGCGGCGCCAAACCGGGGGCCGTCCGGGTGAGCGTCCGGCCGAGCGCGTCCCGGGTCTACGAGGGCGAGCAGATCGCCGTCGAACTGACGGTCAGCGGTCAGGACGACCACGAGGTCGAGGTGGTCCTCCATCCCTCCGACGGCGCCCGGGGCGTCCTGGGCGCCGGCCGGGCGGCGTCCAGTCGGGCCACCCTGTCCTTCGAGCTGGCGCGCTGGGGCCGGCGGCGGCCGGGGAGCCTGGAGGTGATCGTCTGGGACCGCTGCCGGATGTTCGAGTCCCACAGCTTCGTCCTGCTGGCGGAGGTCGACTGCTACCCCTTACCGGCTTCCCACCGCGGGGCGGTGGCCCGGGGCCGCCTGGCCAACCGGGCCGGGGACCATCCGGCCCGTTCCGCCGGCGACGGGGCCGAGTTCGCAGGGGTGCGCCAGTACGTGGCGGGGGACCGCCAGCGCAGCATCAACTGGGCGGCGACGACCCGCCGGGGGCGCCTGCAGGTGAACACCTTTGCGGCCGAGCGTTCGCAGGATCTGGTGCTTTTGGTGGACGCCACCTCGGACATCGGCGAGCTGGGCTCGACCTCGGTGGACCACGCCCTGCGTGGGGCTTTGGGCGTGGCCCGCACGTACCTGGACGCCCGGGACCGGGTGGGCATGGTCTTCTTCGGCGCCCGGATGCGGTGGTTGGCCCCCGGCCTGGGCGAAAGGCAGTTCTTCCGCCTGTTGGACGCAATCCTGGCCGGCCGGGCCGGCTGGTCGTCGGGCAACGACATCACCCGCCTGCCGCGCGCCGCGCTGCCCCCCGGGGCGGCGGTGATCGCCTTCAGCCCCCTGGTCGATGCCAAGTTCGTCGAGACTCTGCGCGACCTGCGCCAGCGGAGTTTCTCTGTGCTCGCCGTCGACGTGCTCACCGTCGGGCCCAGTGGGGCACGGAACACGCTGGACCGCTTGGCCGAGCGCATATGGCGCATGGAGAGCGAAGCCGTCCGGTTCTCCTTGAGCGAGCTGGGTATCACGGTGGTGAGGTGGGGCGGCCAGGGCACGCTCGCCTTGCCCGGGGCCGGGCGGGCGCAGCGGGAGGCAGGGAGCCGGGGATGAGGAACATCGTCAGCGTGGCCCTGCTCGGGACGGCTTGCATCCTTTGGTCCGCCATCCCGCTCGGCGGCACCGGCGCGCCCGGGGCCCTGCTGGTGGTGGTCGCAGCCACGTGCGTGCTGGCCGGGTTGGCGCGCCTCGTCCGCAATGACGAGGCCCGAAGAAGGCAAAGCATCTTCCCGGGCCTGCTGGTCAGCCTGGTCGATTGGGCCGACGCCCTGCTCATGGGGCTGGGGTGGGAAACCGGCGCCGCAGTTTCGGTCGTGGTGCTGGAAACCTTGCACCAGAGCCGCCCCTGGCACACGGGGCTTTTGAGCGTGGCGGTGGTCTGCTACCTGTTGGCCGTGCACCAGGCCGAGTCGGCCGTCCCCGCCGGTGTGTTCCGTAGCCAGGCCAAGGTGCTGGTGACGAGCCTGGTCCTCCTGGTGCTGGTCACGGGCGTGGCGATGGTCCCGTCTGCCCGGGCCGGAGCCTTGTCCGGGTGGCTGGACGTGGTGGCGGCCCTGGCGGCGATGACGGCGGGTGTGCTGGCTCTACCGGTTTGACCGGGTGGGGCGGTCCGCTCAGTAAGCGGGACCTCAACCGCCCGGGGTGGACGTGCCGATAGATCCCCCAGGAAACTGATGAAGACTTCACGCGCTCCTTCGTCCTCCACCTCCGTGGCGCCCGGTCGGCGGTTCGTTTTCGGCCTGGCGAGCACTTCCGGCCGCCGAGGACCGAGCTTCGGCGCCATCGGTGCCGCCACCGGCGTCCTGGCCAGCGTCCTGATGGTGGGCGGTCTGGTGTGGTCGGCCACGACCGGCCAAGCGCCCCCGTCCCAGCACCCGACCATCTTCGGCGGCTCGCTGGTCCTCGAGGATTACCGCCCCCTGACAGTTATCGACCTGGCCACCGGGGCGGTGACGGTCCAGCTCGAGGATGTCTATGCCCAGGTCGGGGCCAGCAGCTATTCCGATGTCGAGGCGGTGGCGACCACTGCCGGTACGATGCTCGTCAATCGGGCCACGGGCGCCTTCAACGTGCTCGGGAAGGACAACTACGTCCTGGGCCCGCCCACGAACGGGATCTCTCTCGGTCCCCTGCCGGGCGAGACTTCGGCCGGTGGGTTCGGCGACGGCAGCGCCGCCTACATCGTGCGCTACGCCCCTAGCAGCACCATCTCGCTGGTGGGCACCTCCACCGCGGTGGCCGGGGCTCAGGCGCAGGCGGCCGGTGCCCGTCATCCAAACCGCCCCCTCGGCTTCGTCCGGCTGAGTGGGCGTCCCGCCGACCAGGCCGGCGGGGCTGCGGTCGCCGGCGGCGCTCTGTGGCTGCTGACCAGCTCAGGCGGGAAGTGTGCCGTGGTGCGGGTGGCACCATCGCCTCAACGGGGCCAGGGCCTGTCGGCCACCCGCCGCTCTACGTTCCCCGTCGCCTGCACCGAGGGCGCACTCGAAACCTCGTCCGGCGCCGCCGGGCTGGCTCGGCCGGGCATGGTCCAGGTCTTTGCCCGCGGCGGCCCGGCACGTTCGGTGGTCGTCCCGGGGACCGCCCACGCTTCGCAGTTCCTTCCCGTGCAAGGCGCCCCGGGAGGGTTCTGGTTCCTGGCCCGGCTGCCCTCGGGCTGGGCGGTGTTCGGGGTGACCGCGGCCGGCCTGCTGAGCGCTCCCCAGTCGCTCAACGCCTTCGGTCCCGGCGCCGAGCCCGTGACGCCCGCCTATTCAGCGGGATTGCTGTACACCCTGGACCAGGCTCAAACCGGCCAACCGGCGCTGTGGACCATACGGCCGGGCACGGGCGTGATGAAGACGGTGCCCGGGGCCCCGGCCTACCCGGCCGTGAGCGTGACCGAGAAGGCCGGTTTTCAAGGGGCACAGGTACTCGTCGACGGGCCCAGGGTTATCTTCAACAATCCCGAGAGCCTGCTGGCGGTCGTCGTCTTCACCGACGGCAGCCACGCTCCCGTCGTCGTCAACAAATCGGACGCGGTCGAGGTGAGCGCGGCCGGGCCCGGTGACGTCAACGTCAAGCACGAAAAGCCCAAGCCCCGGCCCAAGTCCCCATCTGGTGCCGCGCCGACCACGACGCCTACGACGCTGGTCCAGCCCGTAGTCGTCCAGCCCGTGACACAACAGGTCGACTGTGCCTCCACCACCGAGAAGCCCTACGAACCGCAGATCAGCTCTATCTCCCCCTCGGACGAGTCGGCACTCGTGGTATGGAGCTACCACCTCTTGGCCGAGCAAGACTGCCTACCGAGCACCTGGTCGGTCTCCATGACGGCTCTGGGCGGTGCCGCTCAGCCGGCCCACGGGGCCCAGTTGGTCGACGGCCAGGAGCAACTCCTGTTCACGGGGTTACGCCCGGGGACGGCCTACCAGGCGATGGTGACGGCTTACATCGGCAAGGAATCGACGGCGTCCGCTCCCGTCAGCTTCACCACGACGGCGGTCGGTCCCGGGCCCCCGGCGTCCGTCAGCAGCGTTCCCAATGGCCGGGGCGGCTGGATAGTCTCCTGGACCGCCTGCAATGGCCCCAAGTGCGAAGTACCGGCCGCGTCCTGGACCGTGATCGGCTCATCGTGCGGCACCGGCTTCGTAGGCCAGGCGCCCAGGATCCAAGTGCCGGGATCGCAGACGAGTGTCACGGTGAACGCGGCCGACGATCTCGGCCTGCTCGGCGACCTGCTCAGCTTCAGCGTCCAGGGTGTGAGCAGCGCCGGGCTGGTGGGCCCGCCGACCTCGGACCATCAGTGCGCCCCGGCCTGGCAACCGCCTGATGCCTCCGCCCTGAAGCTCCTGGCGGCCGGGACGCCGCAAGGCCAGGCGATCACCGCTGAACTCAAGTTGGTGGTTGCTCCCAACACGGATCCCGTCGTGGCCTTGGGAGGCAACCAGGTGACCTACACCTATTCGGTGAACGGCCAGAGCGTCGGCCCGACCTCTTCGGAGGATGTCGACATCCCCGGTCTCGACCCGGCCAAGCAGTACCAGGCCACCGTCGTCGTCACGCCGGTCGATCACCCGCCGGCGGCGGTGACCATCACCAGCCCGGAGTTCGGCCGGGACCTGCCGTGGCCGGCCGGACTTCAGATGAGGGTGACCGGTACGGTCGGGGCCGATCGCAACACCGGGGCGGTCGTCGCCCATTTCGGGGACCTCCCGCCCGGCCCGTTCCGGGCACAGGGCTATATGACCTGCGGTTCGGAGGGGTTGCCGGTGAACGGCTTGCTCAGTGCCGACCAGTTCAGCTCCACTATCGACCTCGACCAGATGGGCGGCCTGTGCAGCCTGGCGCTCACGCTGGACAGCGCGCTCCCCATCGACCCCTACGGGGTGCCGTCACCCGCGCTCACAGCCGTGTTCTCCGTCGGTACAAAGGCTGATTACAGCTTCAACGCCGTCACCGACGAGGGGTGCCGGTCCAATTGCACGACGCTGGACATCGACATCGTCTACACCGGGACGGGCCAGCCGGCCGGCACGGACTGGCAGGTGACGGCGGCCGGGGCGCAGGGTTGCGGCGCGGTCACGCCGGCCGGGGCGCCGGTCGTCTTCCCGTACAAGTTGGCGTGGCCGGCCGCTTGCCCGGTCCCGACCGTAACCGTCTCCTGGATGTACCTGGGCGTGGCGGGCAGTGCCGTCGCCACGGCTCCCCGGGTGCCGTTCACCTCGGTGCCGCCGTCGTCCCCGACGTCAACCTCCTCAACCAGGACGACCGTCCCCTCGGTTGTTTCTTCAACGACAACCAATCCGAGGACCAGCACGTCGGCGGCGCCGGCCACTACGCTTACGCCGGCGTCCAACGCACCGTCCAAGGCACCGTCCACGGCGCCCACCACCGCGCCCACAACGGCTCCCACCACCACG
>PMLI01000506.1 GCA_003158835.1 Acidimicrobiaceae bacterium | reverse complement strand
TTGATCGAGCATGACATGAAGCTCGTGATGTCGGTGGCCCAACGGATCGTCGTCCTGAACTTCGGCGAGGTGATCGCCGAAGGGCCCCCGGCCGAGATCCAAAGAAACTCGGTCGTGATCAACGCCTACCTCGGCTCCCCCGACAGCGACGCCGGCACCGGCACGGACGGCGTAGCCAGCACCGGCACGGGCGGAGAAGGGCTCTGATGGCTCTGCTCGAGGTCACCGGGGTGGAGGTCCGCTACGGCTCCGTCCCGGCCCTGCACGACTTCACNNAACGGCGCCGGCAAGACGACTACGCTGCGGATGATCTCGGGACTGCACCACGCATCCCTGGGGAAGGTCCGGTTCGACGGCGGCGATATTTCGCGCCTCCCCGCCCACAAGATCGTCGAGCTCGGCATCAGTCATGTCCCCGAGGGCCGTCGGATCTTCCCACAAATGACCGTGATCGAAAACCTCGAGATCGGTTCCTTCAACAACCCGCACGGCCTGACCGCCAGGATGGAACGGGTCTTCGAGCTCTTCCCGGTCCTGCAGGACCGCCGCAAGCAGCAGGGAGGGAACCTCTCCGGCGGCGAGCAGCAGATNNCAGATGCTGGCCATCGGCCGCGCCCTCATGGCCGAGCCCACGTTGCTGCTGTTGGACGAGCCCTCGATGGGGCTGGCCCCGCTGTTCGTCCAGACAATCTTCGAGATCCTGAGGAGTATCCGGGACCAGGGCGTAACCATCCTTCTGGTCGAGCAGAACGCGGCCAAGGCCCTCCAGCTGGCCGACCGGGGCTACGTACTCGAGACGGGAAGGATCGTGTTGCACGCCTCAGCCGACGTCTTGCTGCGCGACGACCGCGTGCGCATGGCTTACCTCGGGGAGGACATCGGCGCCTGATGCGACAACCGGGCTGAGCTTTGCGGAGGCGGCTCTAGCTGCTGCCCTTCGGCGCCGGGCCCGGTCCCATGGCCCCCCCCGCTCCCCCGACGGCCCGGCGCTGCCCCGGAGCACTATGGGGTCGATCTGCAAGCCTTCCCCCCCCGGTGTCGCCGGGCCCTGGTCACCGTCGTAGAAGTGCAGGATCCTCAGCCGGTACCAGATGGCGAGAGTGTCGAGCAGGGAACGATAGACAGAGCGCCAGGAGACCGTGCTCGTGAACTGGTGCCTCAGGCGAATAGGGGCTTCCAGGAACCGCTTGTAGCCGAGGCGCCTGGCGATTACGAAGAGCTCCAGGTCGAAGGCAAAGCGCTTTTCCACCATGCGGGGCAGCACGGCGGAGAGCACGTCCCGGCGTATGAGCTTTATCCCGGTCTGGGTGTCACGGATGTTCAGGCGGAACCCCAGGCGCACCACCTGCTGGTAGCCCCATGAATAGATGCGCCGCAAGAGCGGGTACTCGACCTCCGATAACGGGTGGCGCTTGCTGCCGAGGATTATGTCGGGGCCGTAGAGGCGCACCATGGTTTGGAACGAGTCGAACAGGATGGGGTCCAGATCTCCGTCGGCGTCTATGAAGCCCAAGTAGCGTCCCCGGCCCCGGGCCAACCCGATGCGCAAGGCGGCTCCCTTGCCCTGGTTGTGGGCCAGCACCACGTTGGTGAGCTGGTGATGGCTGGGCACGATCTCGTCGAGCTGCCGGTCGCTGCCGTCGGTCGAGCCGTCCGAGACGGCGATGATCTCTTTTATGTTGGGGTANNGTCGGTCGAGCCGTCCGAGACGGCCACGACCTCGTACGAAGCGTCGGAAGCGTCGAGCACCGCGAGCAACCTCTCTATGGTCGGGACGAGCAACCGGCCGGGGTTGTAATAGGGGACGACGACGGACAGGTCCAAGGAAGCGTCCAGCAGAGCCAGGTTGGCACGCTCGACCAGTCCGGCGCGGCTGCCCTCGGCGTGGCCCAGAGCCACGACCAGCATGCCGGCGCAGACAGCAGNNGCTGGCCACGACCATCACCAGCGCGATCTCGGTCATGGACCGGTGCCAGATAGTGGCGCCGACGATGGTCACCAGGATGCCTGGCCAGCACAGGCTGGCGGTGGTCCGACCACCCCGGCTGAGGTGGTAGTGCAACAGCACGGTCACCAAGCCCAGGAGCGCGCCGCTGAAACTCAGGAGGCCGACGATGCTGGCGGCCCGGGCGTACGGCCGCCCGAAGAAGGCCTTTACCGTTTGGGAAGCCAGCAGGGTGACGACAACGGCGGCGGCAAAGCCGGTCACGGCCACGGCCGCCGATCCCAGTGCGAACATCAGGCGTTGGTTGGGCCTGCTGTCCGGCCCGACGAGGCGGGGCACGTCCCCGCCGACCAGCCGGGGGAAGGTGATGGCGGCGATCGCCCCTGGTGCCAGGAGAGCTATCTGGGCCACCGTCGCCGCGGCCGCGTACCAGCCCGAGGTGGCCGGGCCGAGCCAGTGGCGGGCCAGGACTACATCTATGGCGCTCAGCGCCCAGTAGCCGGTGAAAGCGACGGCCGCGACTTTGGCCTGGCCCCACCGTAGGTGGGTGGGGGAGCCGGCCCCGGGCGGGCCCTGGTCCACGGGTGGGCGCCCTTCGGGGTGGCTGAGAAGCCGCCTCAGGCCTATGAGCACGATCACCGCGGTCACGAGCTCGCCCCAGACCATCGCCACGCAGGCCCCGTCCAGACCGCCGCCCCGGCGC
>PMLI01000104.1 GCA_003158835.1 Acidimicrobiaceae bacterium | reverse complement strand
GGTCAGCCTGGTGCATGCCGAAGCAGCCACCGGGGTGGGCAATGACCTGGCCCCCATCAGTCGAGTGGCCCGGTCCTGGGGGGCGCTGGTGGTGGTTGACGCCGTGGCGTCGGTGGGGGCGGAGCCGCTGGCCATCGACGGCTGGCACCTCGACATGGTGGTGCTGAGCGCCCAGAAGGCGCTCGCCGGCCCCTGCGCTGTGAGCGTGGTCACGGTCAGCCCTGGTGCTTGGGCCGCTCTCGCCCGGCACCCGGCCCCCTGGCGTGGCTCGGTGCTGTCCTTGCTCGACTGGCGGGACCACTGGGCCGAGGCAGGCCGGTCTGTGCTGCCTGTTATCCCGGGCCATTTAGAGACCAGAGCGCTCGGCGCAGCCGTGGAAAGGGTGCAGGCGGAAGGGTTGGACGGCGTCGTCTCCCGCCACCGCGCCGCCAGCCGGGCTACGCGCGCCGCGCTGGCGCCCCTGGGGTTGCTGCCCTGGGCCCGCCAGCCCGCAGAGGCCGCGTCCGTGGCGACCCTTGTGCGCGCCCCGGCCGAAGGGGCGGCGGCCTTGCTCAGGGCGTCACTGGCCGGCTCGGAGGACCTCTCCGTCCTGGTTAGCACCGCCCCGGGCGCTCTGGCGGAAAGCGCGCTCAGGGTCAACCACACCGGGAGGCGGGCCACTTTGCCGGCCGTGCAGAGCGCCGTGGCCGGGCTCGCCCGGGGTTTACTCGCCCTCGGTCACGAGGCCGACCTCGCCTCCGCCCTGGCTGTCGTGACCGAAACCTGGTACGCCACGCTCGGTAACGGATAGGCCGGGCCGGCGGGCGAACCCCGACCCGGCCCCTGCCTATCGACCGGCCCGGCTTTGCCGCGCCTACTTCTGCACGTCAGAGACGGACAACAAGGTGTCTTCGACCACGTCGCTCCAACCATGGAGAGCGCCAGGCTCGAGGATAAATAATTCGGGGGCGGAATAATCGATCTCCCGGTCGCCCGGCAGGGTCAGCTTGCCGCGTCCGGTGACAATCTGGCAAAAAGAATAGTTGGCACCGGCGTGGATTGGCACGTTGCACCCGACCGGAATGTGGTAAAGGACGCTGGCGCCATGAGGTGAACGGTAAACCTCGGCGGCAACCTGCCCGGATTTATCCGGCTCCGCCCAGGGCGGGATTTCGGAGCTCTGAAATTCGACACGTCCGTCGACTACATTGAAAACGGTCGTTCGCACAATGCAACCCTCCAATCGGTACCGGGACCATTGATGCCCCACTTCACCAAACCGTGTAGCCCCCGTCCGCGACCAGGGTCTCGCCCGTCACGAAGCTGGCGGCGTCCGAGGCGAGGAACACGACGACATTGGCGACCTCCTCGGGGGAGCCCATCCTCCCTAGCGGGGTGCCGCCGATCCAGTAGTCCCGCAGGTTGGCTTTCCCGAGCAGGCTCTCGGTGATCGCGCTACGGATGTAGCCGGGCGCCACCGCGTTCACCCGGATCCCGTAGGGAGCCCATTCCGCTGCGAGGGACTTCGTAAGCATGATCACGCCCGCCTTGGACACGTTGTAGCCGATCTGGGGCTGCGGGCGGTTGACGATGACCCCCGACATCGAAGCGATGTTGACGATGGTGCCCGAGCGCGCCTCGATCATCGACGCCCCGAAGACCTGGCTGCAGTAAAAGGCGCCGGACAGGTTGACTTGGAGCACGCGGTCCCACTCCCGCGCCTCCATCTCTTGCGCGGGGGCGTTGGAGAAGATGCCGGCGTTGTTGACCAGGACGTCGGCCCGTCCCCAGCCGGCCTCGAGGACCTCACGAGCGGCGCGGATGTCGTCGTAGGAAGAGACGTCGCAGGTCTGAGCCAGGATCTCGGCCCCTTGGACGTCGTGACGGAGCCGCGCCGCGGCCTCGTCCAGGGCGACCTGCTCGAGGTCGAGCAGGGCCACCGTGGCGCCGGAAGCCGCCGCTCTCCTGGCGATGGCGTACCCGATGCCACGGGCACCGCCCGTGACCACAACCTTGCGGTCATCCAACCTGTAAATGTCGCTGCTATCGCTCATCGCCCGTCCCTTCCTTCGTGCCGGGCTTTTGTCGAGCGTACTCCGCTCCGATGTACACTCGCCCGCAACCGGGGCAACCAGGCAAGTGCCGCGGGGATGGGGACCGGCGCGGGCAGTTGAGCCGGCCCCGCAGGAGACCGGCCCCGGATAGAGGTGCAAATGACCAAAGTCGTGACTCTCGGTGAGATCCTGGTGGAGATCGTGGCGGAAGGCCGGGGCGATGGTTTTCGCCAGCCCGTCCACTTGCTCGGGCCCTTCCCCAGTGGCGCCCCGGCCATCTTCATCGACCAGGTCGCCAAGCTCGGCCAACCATGCGGCATCGTCAGCTGCGTCGGGGACGACGATTTCGGCTGGGTCAACTTGAAGCGGCTCGGCGACGACGGCGTCGACGTCAAGGCGGTCGAGATCAGTCCGGCGTACCCGACAGGCAGCGCCTTTGTGCGCTACCGGGACAACGGCGACCGCGACTTCGTGTACAACATAAAGAACAGCGCCTGCGGTCAGGTGCGTTGGACCGACGCGGTATCGGAGCTGCTCGAGGAGTGCGGCCACCTGCACGTCTCCGGCCCTTCGCTCTTCTCGGCCCGCATCATCGAGATGACGACGAAGGCGATCGAGTCGGTCAAAAGCAACGGCGGCACCGTCTCCTTCGACCCGAATATCCGCAAAGAGGTGGTGCGCGACCCCGAAGTTCGGTCGGCTCTCGCTGCTATGTTGGCGCGCTGCGACACGTTCCTGCCCAGTGGTGAGGAGTTGACGCTGCTGACCGAGGCGTCCGCGCCGGAAGCGGCTATCTCCGAGATCCTGGGCCTGGGCGTCACCGCCATCGTGGTGAAAGACGGCGCCGAGGGGGCGACCTACCACGACGCCGACGGCACTTCGAGCGCGCCCGGCTACCCGGTGGACGAGGTGGACCCGACCGGCGCCGGTGACTGTTTCGACGCCACCTTCATCACCTGCCGGCTTCAGGGCCGGAGCGTGGCAGAGAGCCTGGCCTACGCCAACGCCGCCGGTGCCAGGGCGGTGGGCATCAAGGGCCCGATGGAGGGCACCTCGAGCTTCGCCCAGCTCGACGCCCTCAGGTCGGGCGCCGATGCCGTCCCCGGGAAGCGCCTGACGTCGCTAATCTCCCGCCGCCGCGGCGGCGGGCCGGGGGCCGAGCCGGCCGGTGTCACCTCGGTGTGCTCGGCCCACCCGGTGGTGGTCGAGGCGGCTATGCGCCAGGCCGCCGCTGATGGAGCGGCGGTGCTCATCGAGGCCACCTGCAACCAGGTAAACCACCAGGGTGGCTACACGGGCCTGACGCCGGCTGCCTTCCGGGACCAGGTGTACCGTACCGCCGACCAGATCGGTTTCCCGCGCCGGCACGTCATCCTCGGCGGCGATCACCTCGGCCCCAACCCGTGGCGTCACCTGCCCGCCGAAGCCGCGCTGGCGCAGGCCGAAGCGATGGTCGCCGCCTACGTCACCGCTGGGTACGAGAAGATCCACCTCGACACCAGCATGGGTTGCCAGGGCGAACCGGACCACCTCGCGGATCCCGTTACGGCCGAGCGGGCCGCCCGCCTGGCCGTCGTGGCCGAGGCCGCCGCCAGCGCCGCCACGGCTCCCCGCTACGTCATCGGCACCGAGGTACCGGTCCCGGGCGGCTCGGTGACGGAGATCGAGCACCTCGAGGTGACCCGGCCGGCAGCCGTGGCCGCCACCTTCGAAGCGCACCGGCAGGCCTTCGCGGCCGCCGGCGTCGAGGCCGCCTTCGAGTCCGTGATCGCCGTCGTCGTGCAGCCCGGCGTCGAGTTCGATGACCGCAACGTCGTCGTTTACCAGCCCGAACGTGCGGTTGAGCTGAGTGCCGCTCTGGCTGGGATGCCGGGCCTCGTTTTCGAGGCGCACTCCACGGATTATCAACCCCCGCAGAGCCTCGCCAGGCTGGTGGACGACGGCTTCGCCATCTTGAAGGTCGGGCCCGGTCTCACCTTCGCGCTGCGCGAGGCTCTCTATGCGCTCGACCAGATCGCGACCGCATTGAGCCCCGACTGGTCCGAGCACTCCTTGATGGCGGAGATGGAGAGGGAGATGCTCGCCCATCCCGGGTATTGGCAGTCGTACTACCGCGGCGAGCCGGACCAGCAGCGCGTGCTCCGGCACTTCAGCTACAGCGACCGGGTCCGTTATTACTGGGCGTCTCCGGCGGCACAGGAGGCGGTCCAGAGGCTGTTGGCCCGCCTGAGCGGTGCCAGCATCCCGGGACCGCTGATAAGCCAGTTCCTCCCGGCCCTCTATTCCCGTGTGACCAGTGGGGCAGTGGATCCCACACCCAGGGATCTGGCGCTCGAGGCCGTGCGCGATGTGCTGCGCGTCTACACGGACGCGTGCCGGCCCGCGAAAACAAGGGGGCAGTTGTCCGGCCCGGGCCTCAGCAGATGAGGTCCGCGCCGGCCAGCCGTCCCGTCCCACCCCCTAAGGGCCTGACGAAAAGCGTCGGGCCGACATTGGAGATGCCATGAGCAAAGAACAGAGCCGCCGACGTGTCCTGGTCAGTGCCCCCGACGTCGTCGAGGTGGTCACCGAGGCCGTACCCAACCTCGAGCCCGGCGAGGTGCTGGTCAAGATGTCGGTGTCGGGGGTATGCGGGTCCGACAAGGCCGGCGTCCACGGTGAGCACGCCTTCATGAAACCCCCGTACTATCCCGGGCACGAGGTGGTCGGTGTGGTGGTTGCCGCCGCCGAGGGCGTGGAGGAGGTCGCCGCCGGGGACCGGGTCACGGTCGAGCCGACTTTGGTATGCGGTCATTGCAAGCCCTGCCGTCACGGCGCCGAGAACCTTTGCGAAAACCTGGAGTTCTTCGGTTGCGGGTTCCGGGAAGGCGGGATGGCAGACGTCTTTTCGGTACCGGCCCGGCGGCTGCACAAGATCCCTGCCGGTTTCAGCGATTACCAGGCCGCTCTCATCGAGCCTTTGGCCACGCCCGTCCATGCCGTGCGCCTGGCCGGTGACCTGAGGGGCAAGACGGTGGCCATCCTCGGCTCGGGTACCATCGGGCTCCTGGCCCTGACGGCGGCCCGCCACGCCGGGGCAGCAAAGATCGTGAGCACCGACACCCTGGCTGCCAAGCGGGATCTGGCCGTGGCACTGGGGGCTGACGCCGCCGTCGATGCCCGGGCCCCCGACCTGGCCGGGACGGTACGGGGCGAGATGGGAGAAAGCGTCGACGTCGTGTTCGACTGCGTGTCTCACCAGTCCACCCTGGACGCGGCGGTCAAGATGGCCATCAAGGGAGGCACGGTGGTGGTCCTGGGAGGGGCACGAAAGCCCGTTACCGTCGACCTGCCGGTGGTCCAGGAGTACCAGATCCGTCTTCAGGGAGCCGCCACGTACCGGTGGGAGGACTTCGACGACGCCGTTGCCATAATCGGCAACGGGACCTTCGACGCCGGTCGGTTCATAACCGCCACCTTCCCCCTGCCCGAAGCGGCGGCGGCCTTCGCTGCCATCGGCTCCGGTCGAGAGGTCAAGATCCTCGTGGTGGCCGACTGAAGTGGCCGCCGCTGGGGCCGGTAGGGATCCCTCGCCGCGCCGGGCGCCGTTTTTTTGGGCTACCGCCAGCAAACGATTACTCGGGCACGGAGCGCAACGATGAAGTTGATCTCGGTCGATCTCGGTGCCCAGAGCGGCCGGGTCGCCGTCGGGTCTTTTGACGGCCGGCGTTTGGACGTCACCGAGGTCCACCGGTTCCCGAATGTCCCCGTGAGGGTTCACGAAAGGCTTCACTGGGACGCCCTGCGCTTGTACGACGGCGTGCTCGAGGGCCTGCGCGCCGCGGCGCGCCAAGGCGGGAGCCTCGCTTCAGTAGCAGTGGACGGCTGGGGGGTCGACTTCGGCTTGCTGGACCGGGCCGGGCGTCTTTTGCAGAACCCCGTCCACTACCGGGACAGGCGCACGGAAAGAGCGTTCGATGAGGTCCGCGAGAGGGTTCCGCCCCGGGAGATCTTCCGCAGGACGGGGAACCAGCTCTTGCCGATCAATACGATCTATCAGCTCTGGGCCATGCCCCGCGCCAAGGACCCCGTGCTGGACGTGGCCGAGAGGCTGCTCCTCATGCCCGATCTCTTCCACTACTGGCTTTCGGGCGTCCCACGCTGCGAGCTGACCGAGGCGACCACGACCCAGTGTTACGACCCCGTAGCCGGTGACTGGGCCTGGGACCTCGTGGGGGGTCTCGGGCTGCCCACGCACCTCCTGGGCGAGGTGGTCCCACCGGGCACCATCCTGGGGAGCCTGCGGGCAGAGGTGGCGGAGGAGACCGGGCTGGGCGGCCTATCGGTCATTTCGCCGGCATCGCACGACACGGCCTCTGCGGTGGCGGCCGTGCCGTTCCGCCAGCCCGGCTCCGCCTATATAAGCTCTGGCACCTGGTCGGT
>PMLI01000558.1 GCA_003158835.1 Acidimicrobiaceae bacterium | reverse complement strand
GGCGGGCGGAGAGGTTGACGGCCACCCTCAACTCAACGCCCAGGCGGTCTTTCCACTCCCGGGCTTTCTGGCACGCCTGTTCCAGCACTTTCCTTCCCAGGGCGAAGATGAGGCCCGTTTCCTCCGCTATGTCTATGAAACAAGCCGGCGCCAACAAGCCCCTCGAGGGGTGGTCCCAGCGCACCAGAGCCTCTACGGAGACCACCCGGCGGTCAAAGGTGGAAAACAACGGCTGGTAATAGACCTCGAGCTCGTTGCGCTCGATGGCCTGGCGAAGTTCCATCTCCAGCTCCACGCGCTCGGCCGAACGCACGCCCATGGCCGGCTCGAACAAGCAGTATTCGCCACTGCGCCCCCTGGCCTTCGCCTCGTACATAGCCACGTCGGCGTCGTGGAGCACGTCGTCGCAGGTCTTGCCGGGAGAAGTGAGCGCGATACCGATGCTCAACCGGGGCGCGATCTTGTGCCCGTCAGCCAACCCAATAGGCTCCCGCATGATCCTGAGGACTCCCTGGGCGACGGCCGCAGCATCTTCGGCACTCCCGATGTCTTCGAGCAGGACAGTGAACTCGTCACCCCCAAGACGGGCAAGCTTGTCGCTCGGCCGCAGGGCCCTTTTCAGCTTCTCGGCCACCGAGATCAAGAACTGGTCGCCCGCCGAGTGCCCGAGGCTGTCGTTTATGACCTTAAAGCGGTCGATGTCGGCGAAGAGCACGGCGTGACGCGCCCCGTCTTGGCGGGAACGCTCCAGGGCGTTGGTCAGGTCGCTAAGGAACTGGCGGCGGTTGGGCAGGCCGGTGAGGGCGTCGTGAAAAGCCTGGTGCGTCAGCTCGGCCAAGCGCTTGTGCTCGCTGATGTCACGGAACACCAGGACCGCTCCGACCGGTTCGCTCGCTTCCAAGTTGGGGGCCACGGTGCAGGCCACGTCGACCGTGCTGCCGTCCGCCCGACGGAAGCGTGCCTCGTAGCTCGTCGTCGTCTCCCTGGTCGTGATGGCCCTCATGGCTGCGGCCCATAAGAAGTCCGGAGCGGCCATCCCTTTTCCAAGCCCGGAGGCTAGTTCGGCCTCCTCCGGCCCGGCGGCCAACGGCCAGCCCAGCATCGCTGCCGCCGCTTTGTTCGCGAAAGTGATTTCGCCGGACAGGCTGAGAGCGCACACCCCCTCGCCGAGGCTCGATGTGATGGCGGCCAGGTGTTGCTTCTGGCGCTCGCTGCTTTTGTAAAGCGACGCGTTGGACAAGGCGCCTGTCGCCACTGCGGCCAAGGCCTCCAAGAGCTTTTGATCAGCAGCATCAAAGGGCTCCGTGCGGCTGCGGCCGGCGACTGTCAGCCACAATGTCTCACCCAACAGCGTGACCGGGGCGCACGGCCCCTTATCGGGGCTGGGCTCTGGGCCCAGGCCCACCTTGCTACAGCGCAACAGCGACCGAGCCGAGCTGAACAGGACGCCCAGGATGGCCTGCTCGTCCTGGCCCATGGAACCGTTGGCCTCAAGGGTGGCCAGGAACAGCCCTTCTAACCGGGCCCGGTCATGACGGGCCCGGAAGGAGCCCCCGAGGGTGTAGCGCAGTATCGCCAGGGGCAAGACGGCCAGGGGCAGGGCGTCGGGGTAGGCCGATACGAAGAGGGCGGCGGCCACCCCCAAAGCCACGCCGCAAACGTTGATGACCAGGCGCATGTCCAGGCCGTCGAGCACCGACTTCTTCCAGGCCATCCCGGTGGCCGACATGACCAGGGTCACCGCCGTGGTGTTAGCGACGAAGAAGGCCGCTGCCGCCAGAGCGGCGGCCGCGGCTTCGACGTAGGGAGGTTGGGGCCCGTGGTGGCGGAACAGGCCGAACACGGCCTCGGCCGCCCCCACTGAAACGAGCACCTGCCCGAAATTGAACGCGGATTTCCTTAGGGGCCGGCGCATGAACGCCTGGGCCACGATCGTGGCCAAACCGAAGGTCACGACCGTGAGGCTGGGGCGGACGAGCAGCAGCAGCACGACGAGGACGCCCTCATCGAGGTGGACAGCCTCGGACTGGTCGCCCATGTACATGATGAGTGGCCGCAACCAACTGAACAACGCCATCGTCCCGAACACGGCAACGGCGAGGAGCTGCCCGTTCCCGGGCAGGGCGTGGCTACAGAGATCGTGCACCGCAACAGCGAGGATGGCTGTTCCCCCGGCCAGGGCCGAGGCGATCAGCATCTGAGCGCGGTTGAAGTGCGTCATGGCCGGCACCACGTTGTGTGTTTGGGATTAGTTCCAGGCCGTCCCGCACGGGTTGGCGGTGCCACCGACCGGTGAATGGGCGGCGCCGGCCGCGGCGGCCTGGGGCGGGGTGCTCCCCCACGCCACCGATGAGAAAGCAGCGCCGCCGGCCGTCAAGCTGACCGCACAGATGACAACGGCTGGCACCAGCCTGAGCCGTCGCAGCGTAGGACGCTTAGAGCGGCCCGCCACGTGGTTGAGCTCTCCGGGGCATTGGTCTGACATTGTGGTTCTCCTTCTCTTTAGGGCTCCGGACATTTGGCACAGCAAGGAGCACGTCGACGGCGGCGGGGACAACCTGAAGCCGAGGATGGACGACATTTCGTAGAACATCCGGCAATTTCGCGCTCTTCCGTCCTCGGTTCGCACACGGTCACGCGCCGCGCGGCAGAACCGCTACGAGTGGGCGGTTCTCTGCGCTCCCGGGGCCGACCGGGTGGCGCTCTAGCCGGTCCCACCCGCTCCCAGGACCACGGCGCTGACGACGGCGACGGCGACGGCCGTCCAGGCCATGTCGGCCCGAAGTACCCGTTCGCCGAACAGCGGGCCGGCCCCAGAAACTCCAATAACTACGACGGTTCTCGCCAACTTGTCGCAACTTCGAGGGTCAGCCGCCATTATTGCCATGCTGGTTGGGAGAAGATTGCCGAGACGCCCCCACCGGTGGCGCCGTTGTCGTCGGCCAGATCGTCCCACCCGACCTCGGACGAGATGTCCTCAGTACGGGGGCCCCGACGAGGCCGGCCCCCGGTGGGGTACGGGAAGGCGTCGAGTGTAGCGGGCCAGCTGAACGGCAGGCTGAACAATGTCGTGGCCACGCCAGTAGTGGGGTCTGACCACAGGAGTTCGGGCGAGCCCTTGGGGCCCCGCAGTTACCCGGAGAGGCCACCAGTTCCAACTGGTGGCCCCCTCGGCCCCGGTGATTTCCGTGGGCCTACCTTCCGCCACGCCTGGAAACGCAGCCGGCTCCCAGCGGCCACCAGCTAGCTCAAGTGCGGTCCCACAGCTGGCCCTGGCTTGGCCGTAAAGCACACCTCCGGCTTCCCAGACGTTGGAGGTGGCGCCTCGACGGGCGAGGGCGGTCGGCGTGGCGCCCGACGCCGGCACCAGCCCGTACTGGCCGGCGGCAGCGGTCTCCCCGCGGCAGGCAGACAGTCAGGGGACGCCACCCGGTCTCGGCGTCGACTTCGCGATCCGCCGTTGTGTGCGGGAGAGCCAAGGACGGGGTGCACTCACGTCCGGGTGCTCGGTATCGGCAAGTGGGCCCGCCGTAGGGAGCCTGCACCGGACGGACCGGCCCACCTGGCTCGTTGTTAGGGAGAGCGGCCCCCGGGCAACGCCGGGGTCGACGAACAGGCGATTGGGTCAGCGCTCAGGGTGACTTAAGTCCCTACTGTGCGTGGTATCGCGCGCCGATGATCCGGGAGTGGAGCCCAGAGCCGACCCTGAGCCCGTCAGGAGGCAACGCCGTTCCTCAGCGCGCATGAGCTTGGAGACCTGTCCGGGCCCCGAACTTGACGGGGCCCACGGTCCATGACCATCAGTGCCGACCAGGCCAGAGGGCCTCGGGGCACGAAGTCGGCAGGGCGCTCGGGCGAGACCAGGCCCGTCCGTCAGCAAGAAGACGGGCCCCTGTCAACCGTCGTTGGGCGGCCCGGAAGTGGGAACGGACCGCAGCGTCGTCTACTACCAACCGGTCGCCGACCTGGAGACCGTCACGGTCCAGGGGCTCGAGGCCCTCGTCCGCTGGGACCATCCAGAGCGTGGCTTCATCGGTCCCGACAAGTTCATCCCGGTGGCAGAAACAACGGGGATCGTCGGCGCCATCGGAGCGTGGGTCCTTGGGCAGGCCTGTCGGGATGTCGCGGCCATGGGCAGCCGCTGGCCACCACTTTGGGTAAGCGTGAACGTCTTCCTTACGACTTTACGCAAGGTGGGCCTCAAGATCGCGATCGACCACTTCGGCACGGGCTACTCCTCGCTTGGTGCCTTGCGCTATCTACCCGTCGACACGCTAAAGATCGACAGGTCGTTGTGACCGATCTGGCCCGCGACCGAGCCTCTTCGGACCTGACTCGCCGCACCTTGCAGCTGGCCGCCGACTTCGGTCTTCACACCGTGGCCGAAGGCGTCGAGGAGGTGGACAGCTCGAGATCCTGCACGACCTCGGTTGTGACGCGGTACAGGGTTTCCTTTTCGCCCGGCCTCAGCCCCTGGCCGACATCATGAAGCTGCTCGGCACTGGCCTCAAGCTGCCTGAGCAGGCTGCGTTGCCCCCGGCTACCGCTTCGAAGATCGCCTGGCGCCCAGGAGCTGGTGGCGGTGCGAGCCATCATCGGGTGTGGCTGGCCGCCACCGCTTTCGTAGTCGCGCTCGGCGCCATCATTTCGGTATTGGCGTCAACCTCGATGGCTAGCGGCAGCGCTTCCCGGTCACGTCAGAGCTTCGTGTCGTCGTCCGATGACATCGCCGCCACGCTGCAGCTGTCGATCTTGCACGAACAGGACCTGATGAACAGCGCTGGCGGTTTCATCGCGGACGACCCGTACGCGTCGAATCTCGAGTTCGCCCAATGGGCGGTCACCGTGAATGCATTCGCGCGGTACCCGGAGGTGATGGGGTTCGGTTACTCGGTCATCGTCACCGCGGCAGAGTTTCCTGTCTTCGCCTCGGTAGCCGAGTCTGATCCCGTCGGGACCTTGGCGCAGAACGGAACTCTNNTCCTCATGCAGAATTGGGTGTCGCGCAACGCTGACAAGTTGCTTCCGGCTGGCGGTGATCTGTGTGCACCCGGCCCCGAGCGGACCGTAATGATGACCTCACGTGACTCGGGTGTAAGCACTTACATGCCGTTGCGGGTTGCCGGCAGCACCTTCTTGAATTTCCAATACCCGGTCTATCAGGGAGGCATCGTGCCGACGACGGTGCAGGGACGCCGCGCCGCCTTCCTCGGTTGGGTGGGAACGGGGGTCATCCCCCAGATCGTGCTCAACCGGGCATTGAAGGGCTACCCCCGCACTGCAGTGATGTTGGATTACCACGTCGGATCGTCGCGCGTGACGTTCAGGAGCGGCAGGCCTCCGGTCGGTGCCCAGCCGGTGACGATCAGCCTGCACAACGGCTGGACGGTCACAACCTTCGGTGCTGCATCTCCCGGCGGGGTGCTCGAAGATGGCGACGCGCTGGCGCTCCTGGCCGCCGGGACCGCCCTGAGCCTCCTCGCCGGGATGCTCATGTTCGTGCTGGGGACCGGGCGGGCACGGGCGCTGCGCGTGGTGCACAACCAGACTGGTGAGTTGCGTCATCAAGCCCTGCACGATGCGTTGACCGGCCTGCCGAACCGGGCCTTGATCATGGACCGCATCGAGCAGCTCCTGGCCCGCAGCCGCAGGCAAGGAACGAGTGGTGCCGCCTTGTACGTCGATCTCGACGAGTTCAAGAACGTGAACGACACCCTTGGCCACGGGATGGGCGACCGCCTTCTCGTGGCGGTCTCGAACCGGCTCCAAACCACCCTTAGGGATGCGGACACGATCGGGCGGATGGGCGGCGACGAGTTCGTGGTGCTGGTCGACGGGGCGGCGCTGAACCCTGCCCCGGAGCTGGTCGCCGAGAGGCTCCTGGATGTCATGCGCCAACCGTTCGTGCTCGACGGAGCGACGATGCCATTAAGAATAAATGCGAGCATCGGCATCGCCATCGGCGATCGGTCAAATCCCGAGGACCTGCTACGCGACGCCGACGTGGCTCTCTACCAGGCAAAAGCCGCCGGCAAAAGCCGCTACGAGGTCTTCGACCCAGAGATGCGCACGGAGATCCAACAGCGGACCGAGATCGAGTTCGACCTTCGCTCCGCTCTTAGCGACCGGCAGTTCCATCTCGTCTACCAGCCCATTTACAACCTCGAGGACCTCACGATCGTCGGAGTGGAGGCCTTGCTCCGCTGGCAGCACCCCGGGCGCGGGCTCATCCAACCCGGCGAGTTCATCCCTGTCCTCGAACAGACCGGGCAGATCAGGGAGGTGGGCCGTTGGGTGATCGGCCAAGCCTGTGCCCAGATGGCGACTTGGCATGGCCGAGGTGACACGCTCGACGTCTCGGTCAACCTCTCCGGCCGCCAGCTCGATGACGACGCCATCGTCGAGCACATCGCCGAGGCCCTCAAGGCCAGTGGCCTAGACCCCGGATCCTTGATAATCGAGATCCCCGAGACCGCCCTTATGCGCCACGCTGACGCCACCGTTGGGCGGCTCCAGGCCATCAAGGACCTCGGCGTCGGCATCGCGGTCGACAACTTCGGCACCGGCTACTCCTCTCTCGCCTACCTTCATCGGTTCCCTGTGGACTGCCTCAAGATCGATCGGAGCTTCACGAGCGCCATTACCGCGTCACCCGAGTCCAAGGCTCTGGTAGCGACGCTCGTCCAACTCGGCCGGGAGCTCGGCCTCAAGACGCTCGCCGAGGGCGTGGAAACCATGGCCCAAATGGACCACTTCCGGGTCGAGAACGTGAACGAGGCGCAGGGCTTCCTCTTTGCTCGGCCCCTCGAGCCGGAGCTACTCGAGGCGCAACTCCTCGCACCGACCCGATCGCTCGGAGCAAGGAGCGGTGAGGTGTCGAGCTGAACTTCCCCCCTCCGGCCGGACACCTGGGACCAGCGTCAGCTGGGGGAGGATGGAGGCAGGGCAAAGGCTCGGGTGCGGCATCGATCGCCGTCACAGTGTCAGCCAGACCGACAAGCGCCTCGCGGTGTCCTGGTGTCACGAGCCGAGTCCCGGTTCGGCCTTGTCCGCTGGTTGGGCGAGACCGGCCTAAGCCAGTTCCATCACGTCGGGTTCGGCGCCGGCGGCTACCCTGACGTGGACACGGCCAGGTACCTTCAACCCGGTGTCAGCCTCATATCGTTGCCTGACCGCCTCGAAGTCGCCCGAGGTGCTCAGCTCGGCTATGTCGTCGACGAGCCCCTCAGGAGGGGATGCTCCCGGCGCGCAGAGCACGCCCCAACCATCCCACGGCAACATCTCCACCTTGTTCAGGGCGGCCAGGTCCCGTGCGAGGTTGCCGATGACCGTAGAAGGGCCTCGTTCCTCGCCGGCCCTGAACGCCTCCATGTCCTCCTCGCCGTGCCGCCAGAGCCGCCACGCCTCGCCCGCGGGCACGAACATGCCGGGCGGGAGCGCCGTCGGGTCGGCGGCCATGCCGATCATCTCCCGCTGTAGTTCGTCGACCTGGGGATCCATCGTGGCCCAACACTGGCCGTCCCAGTACTCGACGACCCAGTGGTCGTGCCAGGTCCCCGGCTCGAAATAAGAGGCGAAACCGCAGCGCGCCCGGCTGGGCACGCCCTGGTGGCGCAGGAAGGCGACGGTCAGAGTGCTGAAATGCCGGCAGTTGCCGACGAAGCGGTGCCGTGGCGGCCGTGCCTCGGTCAGCGGCCGACCGTCCAGCTCGAAGACCCTGCGCAGCATCCTGGACGCGGAGCGGATCTGCCCCTCTGCCCAGCGCGCTGGAGGGACCCTCACGTGGTAAGCGCTCGCCCAAGCGTCATGGACCACCAGGCCCTGCACCACGCCGGGAACCGAGCCCGGCGCGGCCGGGACCGCGGCCAGCTCGTGCTGCAGCCCGTCCAGGGTCGTCATGGGGCCCGGTGCCGCGTAGAAGCTGAGCTCGTTGGTCTGGTCCACTGGCCCTGAAGATACGAGCCCGGCCAACGGTTATCAAGAAGTGGGCTCCGGTTCGCAGGCGTCAGAAGTCTCCCGAGTGCCTTGGCACAGGTCTATACTCTGCGCAACCCAAAGCGGCGGGCGTTAGTGCCAGGGGGTTTACGAGAGAAAGGGTTCCCATGCGTGGTGCTGAGGCAGCTAGCCAACTTCGGTTCGAGGTGCCTGGACCGGGGTCGTGGGAGATGGACTTAGTCCACTTTCCACGCCCGGTGACGCGCTACTGGGAGACCACCCACCCCGAGCCGTTCAGGCGTGGCTTTCGCGAGTTCACCCGCTTCTATGGGATGCTGATCGACTCCCTCGCCTACCGGTACATCAACGGCTTTTGCTACTCGTCGTTGGTCCCGGTTGAAGATAGTGAAGCCCCGGAGCGTTTCCAGCGGGCCGAGGAAGTTTTCCAGGGGAAGCTCTGGCGAGAGCAACTCCGCGAGTGGGACGAGACGTTCAAGCCCGCCTCGATCAGGGCTCACCGGGAGTTGCAGTCGGTCGACCCCGGCTCACTGTCCGGGCCAGACCTCGTGGCCTACCTGACGCGTTGCCGTGACCACCACGTCGAGATGATCTACCAGCACATGCGCTTTACCGGGGCCCCCTCGGTGCCGACCGGGGACTTCCTCGCCCATGTCGGGGACTGGACCGGGATGGCGGCGGGCGAGCTGGTGGGCCTGTTGCGAGGAGCTGCTCCCGTGTCGGCGGGCGCCTCTGTCGAGCTTGAGCGGCTGAGGACGGCCATGGCCGAGGACCCCTCGGCGCGACGGCTGCTCGAGTCGGGCGAAGAACCGGGCGGTGTGCTCGAGGCCCTGCGGACGCTCCCAGGAGAGGTCGGCCGGGCGGTGTCGGCGTACCTCGACCTCGTGGGGTACCGGCTTGTCGACGGTTTCGACATTTCCGGGCGGTACGCGCTCGAGCTGCCCGACGCGTTGCTCCGGGCCATACGCGCCTCGCTCGAGGGCCATGCGCCCGAAGCGTCTGACCGCGAGGACCAGGTTGCCGACGTTCGCGCCAAGGTGCCCGAGGCGCACCGAGACCAGTTCGACGAGCTTCTCGAGGAGGCACGGCTCACCTACAAGATCCGCGATGAGCGCGGTGTTTTCAGCGACATCTGGGCATCCGGGATCATGCGTCGCGCCGTGGTCGCTTGCGGTCGCCGGCTCGCGTCCGAGGGCAGTGCCCACGACGCCGAACACCTCGTTGACGCTGATCTCGATGAGATGTGCTCGTTGCTGTCTGGCGCGACCGAGCCGTCGGCGGACGAACTGGCGGCCCGTTTCGAGTTCCGCACATCGCACAGCGCCAAGGACGCCCCGCAACACTTGGGCGAACCGCCGTCGTCGCCGCCCGACCCATCTCAACTGCCCCCCGGGGCGAGACGAATGATGCGGGCCATGGGCATCGTGATGGGAGAGATGTTCGGCACCTCCGACGCAAAGCACGAAACAAACCTCGTCCGAGGCGTGGGCGCCAGCGCCGGCGTCTATGAAGGCCCGGCACGCCGGGTGACCGGGGCTAGCGAGTTCGACCGGATCGTAAAGGGTGACGTCCTTGTCACCGAGTCGACTTCAGAAGCCTTCAACATTTTGTTGCCGCTGCTCGGAGCGATCGTGACCGACCGCGGCGGACTGCTCTCGCATGCCGCGATCGTCGCCCGCGAGTACGGGATCCCAAGTGTGGTCGGGACGCGCGAGGCGACCAGTCTCCTCGTCGACGGTGCGCGCCTGCGCGTCGACGGTAACAAGGGCGAAGTGACGGTCCTCGGGTGATAGGTGCGGTCTCGCTGGAGGACGCTCGCGACAGCTCAGTCTTTGGGTCGAAGGCCGTCGGGCTGGGCGAAGCGGCGCGGGCCGGTCTCCCGGTCCCCCCTGGGGTCGCCCTTTCCGGCTCGGTTGTCGAGGCGGTCGCCAGCGGGGACACTACGGCTATAGAGGATGTCAAGGCGTTGGTGCGCCCTCTGGGCGGGCCGCTGGCCGTCCGCTCCTCGGCGGCCGACGAAGACGGTGCGGAGGCCAGCTTCGCCGGGCAGCACTTGACATTGCTCAATGTCCCATCGGCTGAGGATGTGAGCTCGGCCGTGCGGGAGGTCTGGTGGTCCGCCAATTCCGACTCGGCGATCTCGTACCGCCAGCGCGTCGGACGCTTCACGCGCCCGAGCGTGGGTGTCGTAGTACAGGCTCTCCTTGATCCCGACTGCGCGGGCGTGATGTTCACCCGCAACCCCGTGAATGGTGCGGACGAGCTCATGATAGAAGCGAGCTGGGGGCTCGGTGAAGCGGTCGTCTCGGGTCGCGTTATCCCGGACCACTTCCGCATCGAGCGTAACGGCGAGGTCCGCGAACGCACCCCGGGGCTCAAGAACATTGCCATCCGGGCGCTCCCTCAAGGCGGCACGGCGGAGGAAGAGGTTTCCTCCGACCTCACCGAACGGCTGTGCCTCGATGAGGGCCAGCTCAAGGAGCTGCACCGCCTGGCCACCAGGTGTGAGGAGGTTTACGGCCCGGAGCGCGACATCGAATGGGCCTTCGCCGGCAGGCGCCTCTATCTTCTGCAGTGCAGGGCGATCACCCGAGCCGGCTCAGACGGGCCCGCGCCTTCGGGTGCTCCCGTCGACGTTCTCGGCCGCGCCCGGCTCTTCAGCGGCCTCGAGAAGCACGACGTCGAGACGATCGCCGCCCTTTTCAAGGAGCGCCGGTTCGCTGCAGGCGAGACGGTGATCAAGGAAGGCTCGGGCGGTGCCTCCTTTTATGTGATCGTATCTGGGTCAGCGACGGTCACGATCGGAGGCGAACCACGTGCCATCCTCCAGGCGGGCGACCACTTCGGTGAGATCGCTCTCCTCGACGAGGGGGCGCGCATCGCGACGATCACCGCCTCGAGCGAGCTCGTCTGCCAGGGCCTCACCCTTTGGGAGTTCCGTCCTCTCGTCGAAAAGAACGGCCTGATCGGGTGGACACTCATGCAGAACCTTGCCAAGGAACTGCGCGCCGCCGAGCAGGCGCTCGCGACGCTCCGAAGCCAAACCACCATCTCGGGTTCCGCTCTATGACCGCGAGCAGCGCTTAGCCCGCACGATCATCCCCGCGGTACGGGGGGGACGGAGTTCTTCGGCAATCTTTTTGTTCCGCCGCATCTGTTTCTGCGGGCGGAACGTAGGTCGTTGGCGCGCCCTCCCAGGAGCGTAGCTCGCCGTCTTGCCCGTAGATGTGACGTTTGGCAACTCATCATTCCCCTCCGACAACGTTGTTCCGTGTTCCAACCGTTACTCCTCTCGTTCATCGCGGTCGGTCCAGGTGCAGACACACACCTCGTTATCCTCGGCATCCGCGAGGACCCAGAACGACCGGGCGAATGAGTCGTCCACCAGCCTGCCACCGGCGCCCAGGGCGGCGCGAACCCGGCCCTCGGCCTGCACAGATTCGGAGGCATCAGTGCGAGAAAGTGGTCCGTCAACGATGGGCTCGGTCATGAGCCCAGATTGCCACTCGGGACTTGCTCACGAGGTCCACGCCCCCTCGTCGTGGAAAGTCCCTGGTCGGAGCTTGCCAGGCGGCATGAACGCGCCACCGTCATCAGGATGGGCGTCACAACCCGACCACGGCCGCTGGGTTCCAAGCCTCCGGACCGATCACGAAAGACGATGCGAAGTCGTGGGCGCCGTGCCCTGGACCGGATCAGATGATGGTTATCCCTCCCCGGGTCAAGGGCATCGGCGCGGCAGAGTTGGGCAGTCCCATCGCGTTGGAGTTGATGGTGATGCCGAACGAGGCGGCCGCGGTCTTGGTCTTGGCGTTGGCGGTCGCCTTGTAGGTCACGGCCGACGCGCTGAGCTGAGTGTATGAACATTCAGCAGGCTGGTTCGGGCTCGGGCGCCAGTGCAGCACTAGTAGCAGGCCGTCGCCGGGGCGCTGCCGGCGTAACCCCAACCCAGGAACTCGAAGTTCGGGGAGAAGATGCTGACCTGGTTGCCATGCACCGGCTTCCAGCCCACCGCCGGCTTCCCAGCGTCGAAATCGGCCAGCCTGGGCACGTCGGGGAGACGCCCGCTGTCCAGCACGGCCTCGAGGGAGCCGGTGTTGATCAGCTTGGCCACCAAACCGCCACCGGTCCACTCGGCGGGGTCGATCACCAGGTCGTTAGCGTTGGCCGCGTCGCCCGGGGGGAGCTCTCCCTGGCTGTTGACGACCGGGGGACGGTCGGCCCGAAAAATGAGCACCGACTGACCGTCCTTGGCGTTGACCAGGGCGTAAGCGAGGCCGTCAAATTTCCCGGCCGCGGCGCGGGTNNGCCGTCACCTGGGCCAGCGTGGACACGATCTGGTCGGCGTTCCCCGTTAGCTGGGTCAGGGCTTTGTTGTGGGCGACCTCGCCGTTCAGGTCGCTGGCGAAGCCTGTCAGCGCGCCTACGCCGGAGCCCAGCGGTGCCAAGGTCAAGGACCGGGTCTGGGAAGCGACCGTTGTGTCGCCTGAGAGTTTCCCGTTGCTGTTCTCGGCCCAGGCGTCCAAGCTCCACGTCCCCGGCGTGGTGCCCACCGTTATGTGCAGGTCGTAATGCCCGTTCGCGTCGGTGGTCACGATGACAGGGAAGCCGTCCGGGCTCGACACGGGCCCCGTGGGCCACACCCTGCCGTTGGGGCCGCACACCGACGCCCGCGGCCCTGAAGATACGGCCTCGTCGGCCGTCTCGTTGGGCATAGCCTCCAGCTGCACGTTGACCCCGCCAGCGGGCTTGCCGAACATAGTCGTGGTGATCGTCCCGCTGACGACCCCGAGCCCGTCGGCGGGGACGCTGGAACTGTCCAGATGGAACTGGAGCTCGAGCCCGGCATCCAGTTGGAAATCAGCCCCGTAGGACGCCCCGTCGGTGACAGTGACGTCAGCCAGCCTGGGCGTGTAGGTCGGCGCCGACCTGCCTTGGGGCCCGCCCGAGGGCAGGACCCGGTAGGCACCCGGGAGGACCTGCATGGCATACCAGCCGTTGGCAGCCGTGACGGTATTGGCTCCGTGAGCGCCGTTAGCCCCGTAAGCAGAAATCACCACGCCGGCGGACGGGCTCCCGTCCTTGTTGGTCACATAGCCGTCGATGACGCCTTCCCCGGCGCCCGGCACCCCGTAATAGTCGCACGATTCCCACGCCCCTTGGACGTTACCGCCGTAGATGCAAACGGGCACGTACGCGTTTGTCGGCGCGCCCGCCTTGAACTGGCAATATGTGCCGTCCTTGTTGCACCCATGCGTCCCCGATACGCCCTGGGGGATGTCCCAGACCCAGGAAATGTCCTTCGGCGCACCGCCGCATATCCCAGCGCTGGTGTGGGCGATGACGTCATGGCCCGGGAAAACTATGTGACCGGCCAATGACAACCCTTGGCACCGGGACTCTATGGGCAAGCCCGAGGGGAGCGGCCCGAAGCTCCCCGCCGACGTGCTGGTGCTGGCGGCCGCGGCCGGCTGCCTGCTCTATGGATTCTAAAT
>PMLI01000085.1 GCA_003158835.1 Acidimicrobiaceae bacterium | reverse complement strand
GGCGGGGGGGGGGGCCGGCCCCTTGGCACTGGCGCGCGCCCAGCGCGCTCAGGCGGCCCGGGTGCTGATCGAGACGACCGAACTTCCGATGGCCGACGTGGCCTTTGCGGCCGGCTTCGCCAGCATCCGCCAGTTCAACGACTCGGTGCGCGCCATCTTCGCCCAAAACCCGAGCCACCTGCGGCTGCGCGCCGACCGCGGCGCGCCGGCCACTATGCCGGCGGCCCCCTCCCCGCCCGTCCCCCAGCAGACGATCGTTCTTCGCCTGCCCTTCCGCCCCCCGCTGTGCCCCGACAACCTGTTCGGGCACCTCGCCGCCACCGCCGTGCCCGGCGTGGAGGAGATCCGCGACGGGGCTTACCGGCGGGCCCTCCGCCTGCCCCACGGCCCCGGGCTCGTATCCCTCGTCCCTGCCCCGGACCACATTCGCGCCGCCATCACCCTCGTCGACCTCCGCGACCTCGGCACGGTCATCGCCCGCTGCCGGCGCCTGCTCGACCTGGACGCCGACCCCCAGGCGGTCGAGGAAGTGCTGAGCGCCGAGCCCGCCCTGGCGTCCCTGCTGAAGGCGGCGCCGGGGCGGCGGGTGCCCCGGACCGTGGACGAGCCCGAGATGGCCATACGGGCGGTGCTGGGCCAGCAGGTGTCCACCCAGGCTGCCCGTACCCACGCCGGCCGGCTGGCCCGCGCCTACGGAAGCCCGGTGGACGACCCGGTGGGCGGCCTTTCCCGGACGTTCCCCGACGCCACGGTCCTGGCCGGTGCGTTGTGCGGGCCGGGGAGCCCGGGACCGGTACCGGCTCTGGCCGGGCCGCGGTCCCGCCAGGCCGCGCTCGCCCACCTGGTGACGGCGCTGGCCGGCGGTCAACTGGAACTGGGACCGGGCAGCGACTGGGAGAAGGCCCGGGCCCAGCTGAGCCGGATCCCGCGCGTCGGCCCCTGGACCGTTGAGATCACCGCCATGCGGGCACTGGGGGACCCGGACGCCTTTCCCCTCGGCGACCTGGGCCTGCGCCGGGCCGCAGCCGCCGCTCAGCTGCCGTCGGCCCCGGCCGGCCTCATGGCGCGGGCCGAGCCGTGGCGCCCGTGGCGCGCCTACGCCACCCAGTACCTGTGGGCCGCTCTCGACCATTCGATCAACCACTTCCCGCTCACCAGCGGGGCCCAACCGAAAAGGGGCGTCGCATGACCACCGCAACTACCGCTCTCACGCTGACGACCACCGTCGACAGCCCCATCGGGCCGCTGACCCTGACCGCCGTCGACGGCGAGCTCACCGGGCTCCATATGGCCGATCAGGCTCACCTCCCGGTGGACAGGGGTGACCGGGTGCCGGACCGGGCCGCCTTCAAGGACGTGGTCGAGCAGCTGACCGCCTACTTCGCCGGGGATCTGACGGATTTCGACGTGCCCCTGCGGGCCCAGGGCACCGAGTTCCAGCGGCGCGTCTGGGACGGCCTGTGCCGGATCCCCTTCGGTGAGACGTGGAGCTATGCCCAGCTGGCCCAGCGCGTGGGCAACGTCAAGGCCTGCCGGGCGGTGGGCCTGGCCAACGGGCGTAACCCCATCGCCATCATTGTGCCCTGCCACCGCGTCATCGGCGCCAACGGCACGCTCACCGGCTACGGCGGGGGGCTGGACCGCAAGGCCTGGCTCCTCGACCACGAGCGCCGGGTGCTAAAAGGCATCGCCGGCGGGGAGCGTGGCGGTACGTGAACGGCTCCGGTACCTGGCGCCCGCGGCGCCGGGGGGCCTCGGCGGTGCGGTCGACCTAGCCCGGACCGTGTTCAGGGTGGGCGCCCTGAACCAGGCCGAGGTTGGCAGCCACGGTCTCGAGCATGGCGATTAGCAGCTCCCTCTGATCGAAGTCGAAGCTGTGGCAGATCCGGCGCTCGGTCGCCATGGCCAAGTGCATGGCCTGGGCCAGGACCTCCCGCCCGGCCTCGGTCAGCTCCACGACTCTCACGCGCCGGTCGGACGTGTCGAGGTGGCGCGCCACGATGCCCCTTTCCTCGAGCTGGTCGAGCAGAGCGACCATGCTGCTGGGGGGTATCTGCAGCCTCTCGGCCAACAACTGTTGGGAGCGGTTTTCGGCCGCCTCGATGGCCCGCATCAACGCGAAGTGGCGGGGTTCGAGGGCGACCTCCCCCAGCGCCGCCTTGAAGAGCCGGGCGGTAGCGGCGCCAGTCTGGGACAGCAGGAAACCGACCGAGTGACCGAAGGGCCCGATGGCGGCGGTGCTCCAGGCCGGAGGCACCGTCTCCGGTCCGCATTGGTTAGGCACAAAATTCCAGTTTACAACCACCAACCCTGCGGGTTAGAATCATTCGGCATCGAATAATACGTGCCCGAAGGAGACGGTGATGGCCCTTACCACGCTGCAACGTCCGCACGCACCAGCTCCGGCCCCGGCCCGGCCACCAACCCTGCTCGGGCGCGTAGCACTCGGCGTCCTGGCCCACCGGCGTTTCGTCCTCGTCTTCTGGATGGTGGTGCTGGTGCTGGGCGGCGCCGCCGCCGGCGCCGTCTCCAACCGGCTCAGCCTTGACTTCTCCCTGCCCGGACAGCCCGGTTACGAAACCTCCGTCAAGATCCTGTCGATCTACCACAACGGAGGCGAGAACCCGCCCTCGGTGGCTGTCGTGACCGTCCCACCCGGCCAGGCCGTGCGCTCCGACCAGGCCCGCATCGACGCCGCCTTTGCCGGGCTGCGCCGGGCCGAGCCGGGCCTGCGTGTGGTGGACTACGGAGTCACCCGCGACCGCGCTTTTGTCACCGCCAACGGTCGTTCGACCTTTGCGTTGCTCTTCGAGCCACCCGCCAGGTCGTTCGGGCCCGACCGCCTGGCCGGCGCCGCCCAGTCATACCTGCAAGGGGCACTGCCGGGGGCGGACGTGGGTGTCACCGGGCTGAACCAGTTGGCGGCGGGGCCCTCCTCCAAAGGCCCGGGCGTGCTGACCGAGACCCTGATAGGGGGAGCCGGTGCTCTCGCCGTGCTCGCCTTTGTCTTCGCCTCCTTCCTGGCCCTAATCCCTATGGCGGTGGCGGCCGTCTCCATCCTGGCCACTCTTTTGATCATCCTGGGCCTCACCTACATCACCGAGGTCTCTTTC
This sequence comes from Acidimicrobiaceae bacterium, assembly GCA_003158835.1. GTDB lineage: Bacteria > Actinomycetota > Acidimicrobiia > Acidimicrobiales > Palsa-688 > Fen-671. The sequence continues at coordinate 4,073 of PMLI01000085.1, read as the reverse complement.
ATCGTGCAGTTCCTGGTGGCCCTGGTGGGCCTGGGGGTCGCCATCGACTACTCGCTGCTGTTGGTGACCCGGTGGCGAGAAGAGCGCGCCCGGGGCGCCACCAACCACGACGCGGTAGTCACCGCGGTCGAGACGGCGGGGCGGGCCGTGGTCCTGTCGGGGATGACCGTGACCATCGGGCTGGCCGCCCTCGTGGTCCTGCCCGTCCCCGGGCTGCGCAGCGTCGGGATCGGGGGGATGCTCATCCCCCTCGTGTCGATCGTGGTGGTCAACACCCTGCTCCCCGCCGTCCTGGGCGGGATAGGGCCGAGGATCGACTGGCCCCACATCAGGAAGGAGGCCCGGGCCAGCCGGGTGTGGAGCGCCTGGGCGGCGGGGGTGACCAGACGCCGCTTCCTGGCCACCGGCGTCGCCCTGGGCATCCTCGTCCTGGCGGTGCTCCCCGTTTTCGGGCTGAAGGTCGGAGAGACCAGCGTGTCCGCCTTCTCCAAGACCGGCCCCGCCCGCCAGGCGTACGACACCCTCGTCGGCGGGGGGGTCCCGGGCGGGGTGCTCACTCCCCTGGAGGTGCTCACGTCCCAGGCGGCCGGCCCGGTCGTGGCGCGCCGGCTGGCCACGGTCCCCGGCATCACCGCCGCCGTGCTCCCTTCGGGGCCCTCGGGCAGCCGGGCGGGAACCTCGGACGTCATCGCCATCCCCCAAGCTGAGACCGTCAACAACCTGACCCTTGACCCGGTCAGGGCGGCCGAAGCGGCCGTGGACCATATGCCGGGAGTGGTGGGCGTCACCGGCGAGGGCCCGGCGCAGCAGGACTACAGCCACGCCGTGTTCGGCCACTTCCCCCTCATGTTCGCCCTAATAGCCATCATCACGTTCCTGCTACTGGCCCGGGCGTTCCGCTCGCCCCTGCTGGCGGCCAAGGCGGTCGTGCTAAACCTCCTCTCCCTGGGAGCGACCTTCGGCCTGCTCACCTGGTTCTGGCAGGAAGGGCACGGCTCGCAGGCGATCTTCTCCATCCCCGCCACCGGGGCGATCACGTTCTGGGTCCCGCTCATGGTGTTTGCCTTCCTGTTCGGTCTCTCCATGGATTACGAGGTCTTCATCCTCACCCGGATCCGGGAGGAGTACGACCGGACCGGTAGCACCCGGGGGGCGGTAGTGGAGGGCCTGGGGCGCACCGGCCGGCTGGTCACCTGCGCCGCGCTCATCCTCTTCCTGGCCTTCGCCTCGCTGGCCTCGGCGCCCGACACCGACATCAAGGTGCTCGCCACCGGGCTCGGGGCGGGCATCCTACTCGACGCCACCGTGGTGCGGGGCCTGCTCGTGCCTGCCCTGGTGTCCGTGTTCGGCCGCTGGAACTGGTGGCTCCCGGACGGCTTACGCCGCGCCCTGTTGCTCCCCGAGACGGCCCGGCCCGGGGAGGAGCGGGCACTGAGCTTGGTCGGCGCCCGTCGCCGGGGCACCGGCGGCTAAGAAGGCGCCGGCCCGGCGGCTGCCCCTCAGTGCGGCCCGGCGGCCGGCGCGTCACCTGCGAAGCCAGGCCGGCGTAGGAAGAGAGGCCCAAGGTGGGGGCACCGACGCCGGTGGCCAGGGGAGCCGCGGAGACGGCGGCGGGGCCAACCGGGCCCCAGGCGACGGCCAATGTGGTAACGCCAAGAAGCGCTCGCCTGACGCGGGTGCCCATAAGTAGAGGAAAGGGTAGGTTCCGCGTCCCGCTCACGGGTCGGCAATTGGGACGTGCCGGTTAGGGGCCGCCCTGGTCCACCGATGGAGGGACGAAGCCGCTCCCGGTCGGGGTGGCCGGGGTGGCCNNAGGGGACCGGCCGGGATCTGGCCCACGCCGGCGGCCAGCATGGCCGAGTTGGGGATCTTGAGCGGCCCGTCCTCGGTGCGCAATGTCACATACGTCAGGCTCATGTCACGCACCCACGCATCGAAGATCCCGCCCAGGGCGCCCGAACGGATCCGGATGTGGTCCCCCACCCCGAAGGGCCGGGCCAAGAGGAGGACGAGGCCGGCGAAGACGTTGCCGAGGCTCTGCTGGGCCGCGATCCCGAGCACGACGCCGGCGAGACCGGCTCCCACCAGCAGGTGCTCGATCGACACCTCCAGCACGGCGAGCACGGCGAAGGCAACGAAGAGGTACCCGACCGCGGCCGACAGGACCCGTACCGCGCCCCCGGCGGCCGGGATAGACCGGTGCACCACGAGGCGACTGAGGGCGGCAGAGATGCGGGCCGTGGCGATGATGCCGGCGATCAGGAGAACGGCGGCGCTGATCCAGGCGACCAGCTTGGGGTGTAGGGCCTTGCCGTGGACGTCGCCGAACTCTGACCCGACGACGAGCGCGGCCACAGCGATGGCGCCGGCAAAGACCCCGATGCCCCAGGTGCGTAAGCGACCCTGTGCGATGGTGCCCACCGGGCGTCGAGGCGCCACTGTACCTCCCTCCGGACTTCGGGCACGGCACTTTAGTCGATGCCAGGTGAACAGGTGGTCTGGGCTCGAGGAGCCCGGGCCGAACAGGCACGATGAAAGAACTCCGAACAGGCACGATCAAAGAACCTTGTGCCGGCTGTCGATCACGACGTCCCTTCATCGTCGTACCCTTCGAGAGGCCCGAGGAAAACGGGCCGTCCAGAGAGGAGCACATCATGGCCGAGTACCTGGTCCTTATTTACGGGGACGAGCGCGCTTTCGAAAAGCCCGCGCCCGGGGTCATGGAGCAGATGATGGAGGGCCACCGGATCTTCGGTGAGCGCAACGCCGCCGCCCTGCGGGGTGGCAACGCCCTGCAACCGACGGCTACGGCCACGTCGGTCCGGAGGGGCCCGGGCGGGGACTTCGTCGTGACCGACGGCCCCTTCGCCGAGACCAAGGAAGCGCTCGGCGGCTACTACCTCGTCGAGGCGGCCGACCTGGACGAGGCGCTCTCGCTGGCGAAGCAGATCCCGATGCCCGCCGGCGGGGTCGAGGTGCGCCCGATCATGACCTTCGACTGAGCGCCTGCCCGAATGAGCAATTCGCCCCGTGACCGCGTCCGTTGAAGCTGCTGTAGCTGACGCGCACCGCCGCGAGTGGGCCTTCGTGCTCGCCGCGACGGTGCGTGTCAGCCGCGACATCGACGTGGCGGAGGAGTGCGTCCAGGACGCCTACGCCCGTGCCCTGGCCACCTGGCCGACGGCCGGGATCCCGGCCAAACCGGGGGCGTGGTTGACGACGGTGGCCCGGCGGCGTGCCATCGACCTGGCCCGCCGTGCCTCCACGCACGACCGGGCCCTGTCCCTGCTGGTGGAACGGGTGCCCGTGCCCGGCCCGGACGAGTTGGAGCTTGCGGGCACGGCCGAGCTCCCGGACGCCGTCGACGACCGCCTGCGGCTGATCTTCACCTGCTGCCACCCGGCGCTCGCNNGCTGATCTTCACCTGCTGCCACCCCGCTATCGCGGCCGAGGCCCAAGTCGCGTTGACCCTCCGGCTGCTCTGCGGGCTCAGCACGGCTGAGGTGGGCCGCGCCTTTTTGGTGAGCGAGACGACGATGGCGGCCCGGATCACCCGCGCCAAGAAGAAGATCGCGGCGGCCCGCATCCCCTTCCGGGTGCCACCGGTGGGGGAGCTCCCGGCCCGCACCGACGCCGTGCTCAGTGTCGTCCATCTCCTGTACACGACTGGGCATACCTCGCCCGCCGGGGCCGACCTGGTGCGACGCGACCTGGTGGAGAGGTCACTGGACCTGGCCCGCATGTTGCGGGTGCTGCTCCCCGACGACGCCGAGGTCGCCAGCCTCCTGGCCCTGGTCCTTCTCACCGACGCCCGCCGCGCCAGCCGNNCTGGTGCTGCTGGCCGACCAGGACCGGTCCCACTGGGACCACGCCGCCATCCGGGAGGGCATCACGCTGGTGCGCGAGGCGCTCCGGCAACGGCGGCCGGGGCGTTTCGCGCTCATGGCCGCCATCGCCGCCGTGCATTCGGAAGCCGCGTCATGGGAGGCCACGGACTGGCGCGAGATCGTCGGTCTCTACGACCTGCTCGTGCAGCTCTGGCCGTCGCCGGTGGTCGCCCTCAACCGGGCCGT
>PMLI01000383.1 GCA_003158835.1 Acidimicrobiaceae bacterium | reverse complement strand
CATCGCGGCGACCAACCGGCCGGATGTTCTCGATCCCGCGCTGCTGCGTCCCGGCCGCTTCGACCGCCAGATCACGGTGCCGCTACCCAACCTGGCCGAACGCCTGGCCATCTTGAAGGTCCACTGTCGCGGCAAGCACCTCACTCCGGCTGTGGACCTGACGGTGGTGGCCCGGGGGACGCCCGGCTTCTCGGGTGCGGACCTGGCCAACCTGGTCAACGAGGCGGCCATCGTGGCGGTGCGGGCCAAGCGCGACATACTCTCGCCCGCCGACTTCGACCAGGCCCGGGACCGGATCATCCTGGGCCGGCGCGAGGGCTCGAACGTGCTGCTGCCCGATGAGAAACACGCCGTGGCCGTACACGAAGCCGGCCACGCCCTGGTCGCCGTCTATTCGGACAAGGCCGATCCGGTGGCCAAGGTGACGATCCTGCCGGCCGGCCAGTCTCTCGGGGTGACCGAGCAACTCCCCCTGGTCGAGCGCCACCTGTACGGCGAGGATTACCTCCACGACATGCTGGCGGTCTTCTTAGGCGGCCGGGCCAGCGAGCTCGTGGTGCTGGCCCAGGGGTCGACAGGAGCTGCTAACGACCTGGCCAGGGCGACGGAGCTGGCCACCAAGATGGTCCGTGAGTTCGGGCTTTCGTCGAGTCTCGGTCCCGTCGGCTATCCCTCGGGGGGCTCGGTCTTCCTCGGCGGTGGGGGCAGCGAGTTCTCGAGCCGTCCCTTCGCCGAAGCCACCCAGGCCGTCATAGACGCAGAGGTATCACGGCTGCTGCGAGAGGCCGAGCAGCGAGCCGTCGAGGTGCTAAAAGCGCACCTCGACGTGCTCGAGCGGCTAGTGCAGTTGCTGGTGGCCAACGAAACCGTGGACGGTTCGGAGATCTACGCTCTGGCCGGCCGGCCCGAACCGGGCGGTGTTCGCGGCATGACCATGGCACCCGACCGGGCCGTCTCGGTGGCCGGGCCGGCCTCGGCCGCCGCCACGAACGCGACCACGAGCGGGCCCAGCCGTGCCGCCACGAGCGGGCCCACGAGCCCGGCCAAGGGCAGGGCCAGGGCCAAGGCGGCCCCGGAGCCTGGCCCCACCAGCTGACCGTGGGGCCGGCGCTACGCCGGTCCGCTTTGTTCGTCGAGGCCGAACAGGCCGACCGGGGCCCCGAGGTCCTCCGGAACGCGGGTCCCGGTGCCGGCGTTGAGGACCTCGCCCCGGAAGAACGAGGGAGAAACCGCCTCGTAGACGAACATGAGGACGGTCCCGACCACGAGCGACCCGGCCGCCAGCAAGAAGGCGCCCCCGACGTGCCAGTGCAGGCCGGGCACTTGCCACGACGTGTTGCTGCTGACCGTGCCCCAGTCCTGGACCAGGCTGTAACCGCCGATGGACCACATGATCGCCCAGCCCAGTAGCGGCAGGACACCCCGCATAAACAGGTGCCGGACCGATTGGGCCAGGGTGTCCCTGTAGTACCAGCAACAGGTCAGCCCCGTGAGCCCGTAGTAAAAGGCCACCAGCACGCCCAGGGCGGTTACCGAGTCCGTGATCACGGTGCCGGCGGAGATGAAGTTCATGATCACGTAGAGCGCGATGGAGGAAACGCCCATCAAGACCGTCGACACCGTCGGTATGAGGAACTTGCGATGGATATTGGCCAATTTCGAGGGCAGCGCCTTGTAAACCGCCATCGACAACGTGGTCCGGGCGGTGGGCAGGATCGTGGTCTGTGTGGACGCCGCGGCCGAGGTCAGGACCATGAGCAACAAGAGGTGGCTGAAGAGGCTGCCGAGCCCGGAAGAGCCGAAGACAGACCCTCCGAGCGCTGATAGCACGTCGCCTTCGTGGGCCGGGTTCCCGAGCCCGATGCCCTTTGTCCCCAGGCCGGCATAGGACTGCGTGGCCACGACCACGAGCTCGTAGACGGCCAGCAGCACCACCGTCGAGATCACGGCAGCGCGCCCGGGGGAAACGTGCCTATCGGTGGTTTCTTCGTTGATCGACACCGTCGTGTCCCAGCCCCAGTAGACGAAGAGCATCAACGTGAGGCCGTTGACGAAGGCCGACAACGTACCCTTGAACGGGTTGAACCACGACCACGCCGGCAGGATGTGGCCGGGCGGAGCCGAGCCGCTGCCGACCTTTATCAGGGCCACGACGGCCAGGACCAGGAGCATGGTCAGCTCGATGCCCAGCAAGGCCTTCTGGAAGTTGGCGGACACCTCGATCCCGACATAACAGATGAAGGTCATGGCCACGATCCAAGCGACCCCGACGAGAAGTACCCATCCACTGCTGGGCTCCGAGCCGATACCCTTGGCGTTGAACAGCAAGAAGACGTACTGGCCCGCCACCTGGGCCAGGCTCGGCATCACCAGGATGTCGGTGGCGATAATCCCCCAACCGCCCATCCAACCCACCCGGGGGGAAAACGCCCTGGTGGCCCACGTGAAGGTCGTGCCGCAGTCGGGGTCGGCCCGGTTGAGCTCCTTGTAGCCGATGGAAACCAGCAACATCGGGACAAAGGCCAGGACCGTAACGACCGGCGCCCTCACGCCGATGGCCACGACGACGAAGCCGAGCGTCGCGGCGAGGCTGTAGGCCGGAGCCGTCGAGGCCACTCCCACGACCGTGCTCGATAACAGGCCCAGGGCCCCAACCTTGAGCCCCTTGTCTGAGCGCCGCGCCCTCGCCGCGTCGGTACTCAATAGCCCCGACAGCGCGCTCACAACACCCCCTGTCGGGCATGGTCGAGGGTGCCGGCGCCTTGGTCGGTCGCTCCACTAATGCCACAGCGGCCGGCCCTGGTCATCTCGGGCACCGCCCGCCTGTCAGCCAACGTCCCGAGCGCAAGCGATGAGACTACTTCAGCCGCCTCTGGGGGGACCGGGTGGGGCACCCGTAGCCCGAAGAGCCGGAAGTCCCTAGTTTTTGAGGGTTTCTATCATTTAGGATAAAATCTCAATATAGTGACTTGAGGGCCCGAAGGCAGAGGAGGTGCCCACGATGCTGATGAAGGCAACCGGGACCAGGCGGTGGTGGGCACTGGGTGGCGTCACACTCGCCGTGCTGGCCGTGGGCATGGACTTGACGGTGCTCAGCGTCGCCCTCCCCACCTTGGCCGGCGCCCTCAAGGCATCCGAGTCCGACCTGCAGTGGTTCTCGTCCGGCTACGCCCTGGTCCTGGCGGCGGCGATGTTGCCGGCCGGGCTCCTCGGTGACCGCTACGGGCGCAAGAAGGTCATGCTCTGCTCTTTGGCCCTGTTCGCCACCGGTTCGCTCGCTTGCGCGTACGCCCGCTCCCCGGCCCAGTTCATCGTGGCAAGGGCCGTGCTGGGCCTGGCCGGCGCCGGGCTCGTGGTGATGGCGGTTTCCGCTCTGGCCGTACTCTTTTCCGAGCAGGAGCGCCCGAAGGCGATAGGTATCTGGGCGGCCGCCAACATGGTCGCTTTCCCGATCGGCCCCATCCTCGGGGGCTGGCTTCTCTCGCATTACTGGTGGGGATGGGTCTTCTTGATGAACGTGCCCGTCTCCCTCCTCGGCTTTGTAGCCGTGGCGGCGCTGGTGCCCGAGTCGGCCGCGGCTGTACGCCCGGGCATCGACGGGACCGGGATGCTGAGCTCCAGCGCCGGCCTCATGGGCGTGACCTATGGGCTCATCCAGGCCGGCCAGCGCGGGTGGGGGTCGGTGGGCGCCCTCGTCCCCCTCCTCATCGGCCTGACGGCGGTCGGGGTGTTCTTGTGGTGGGAGCACCTCCTCGAGCGGCGGCCCGGCGGGCAGCCTCTGGTCGACCTGAGCCTGTTCCGGTCACCGTCGTTCACCTGGGGCGTTATCCTCTTCGCGGTGCTCACGCTGGCCCTGGTCGGCCTGCTCTTCACCATGCCCCAGTACTTCCAGGCCGTCATGGGCACCAGTCCCGAGGGGTCGGGCCTGCGCCTGATGCCGGTCGTGGGCGGGATGCTCGTTGGCCTGGTCCCGGCGGCGCGCCTGGTCAAGGCGATCGGGGCCAAGTTCGCCGCTGCCGCCGGCTTCGTGGTCTTGGGTACCGGCCTGGCCATCGCCAGCACCACGACGCTGTCATCGGGCGAGGGCTTCATTGCTGCCTGCACCGCCATCGTCGGAATGGGTGCCGGGCTCACCATGGCTACGGTCGCCTCTGCCGCCTTGGCCGAGCTCTCCGTGGAAAAAGCGGGCGTGGGTTCGGCGGTCCTCCAGGCGCTCAAGACCACCGGCGCGCCGCTCGGCAGCGCCATCTTGGGCAGCGCCCTAATATCCGCCTACGTGGGCCGGCTGCGTCTCGGCGGACTTTCATCGGTGGACGCGCACAACGTACGCCAGAGCGTCTTCGGAGGGATCGCCGTCGCCCACGCTTTGCGCTCGCCGGCCCTATTGACGTCGGTGCGGGCCGCCTTCGTTCACGGTACCGACATAGCTTTCCTCGTCTCGGTGGGTTTTGCTCTCATCGGTCTGGCGCTGTCGCTCTTCTTCCTGCCGGCGCACGCCCGGGCCACGGCCGGGACCGAAGAAGTAATCCCCGGAGGTGGACGCGTTGCCGCCTGACACCGGGGCGACGGGTGGGCTCAGAGAGCGCAAGAAGGCCAAGACCCGTGCCACCATCCAGCATGAGGCCCTGCGGCTGTTCCGCCAGCAGGGCTATGAGGCCACCACGGTCGAACAGATCGCAGAAGTGGTCGAGATTTCGCCCTCGACGTTCTTTCGGTACTTTCGGGCCAAAGAGGACCTCGTCCTCACCGACGACTACGACCCGCTCATCCTCGAGGCCCTCCGGGCCCAACCTGATGCCCTCGGGCCGGTCCAGGCCGTCCGCGGCGCTCTGCGGGCCGTGTTTGGCGGTCTCGGCCAAGAGGAACTGGCCGACATCCGGGGCCGGGCCGAGCTGGCCCTGGCCGTGCCCGAGCTTCGCGCCGGCATGCTTGACCAATCCGCCCAGATCGTCCGACAAGTAACCGATCTGGCGGCGGAACGGGCCGGGCTGCCGGCCGACGGTTTTGCCGTGTACACCGTGGCGGGCGCCATCCTCGGCGTAGTGATGGCCGCCGAAATGTACTGGGTGGAGCACCCCGAAAGCCATCTCGTGAGGTTGCTTGACGACGCCCTGGCACATCTCGAGGCCGGGCTCCCGCTCTGAGAGCGACAGGAACCGGTCCTCTCAACAGCGGCCCGCGCCGGCGGCGGGCCCGGGGCCTCGTCTGCGGTCCTGAGATCTTCTCGTTTTGACCATCCGAGCCCCTGAACGCGCAGAGCGCGCATCCAACACTTTCCGTGAACAGCGGAACCTAAAGCGGACCAAATCCGGGGTCGAAAAGCCAAATGTCGAGCCAAATCATCTATCCCAAGGAGGACAAAATGAAACCAGCTCAACACACACAGGAAAGGTCCGGGATCAAATGGTGAGAAAGACACAAAACCAGGAAAAGCCCAGCCGGGCCACGCGCATTATCTATTCATCCCTCGGACTGACCCTCATCGGTGCCGCCGTCGCTGTTCTCGGCGCTCCGTTCAAGTGGGCCCTTCCACGTTGGCCCTAAGGCCCGGACATGAGTGCGGCCGGGCCGGGTAACCTTTCACCGACCCGGCCGGCTCGTCCCCCGGTCTCATGACGAGAAAGCAGTTGTTTTCAGTCAACCTTTTTGTCTCTTCCGTGGTCCTCGGCGCTCTCGGGGGCTTTGCGTACGACGCGTGGGCATCCCGGGGGCAAGGGCCCCTCGGGCCTCAGCCCCAGATCCTGGCGGTTTTCGCAGCCTGCTGCCTTTTTACCGAGTTGCGGCCCTTACGATGGCTGGGCCTCGAAGAAAACGGACAGGTCACGGCCAGCTGGACATTCATGATGGCGTTGCTGCTGATCGCGCCACCGGTCACGGCCGTTACCATCGCCACCACCGTCGTGCTGATCGGCGAGGTCGCTTCTCGCAAGGCGTTTGTGAAGGTCCTTTTCAACCTGGCCGAGATCGTCGTCACTTTGAGCCTGGCCGCCGCCGTGCTGGACGTCACCGGTCAGGGCCAGACATTGCGCCTCCATGCCACCCCGTCGATCGTCTGGTTCCCTGCCTTCCTTCTCGCCGGTGCCATTATTTTCGTCGTCAGCAACACCCTCACGTGCACTGTCATAGCGCTGCACCAGGCGCTGCCGGTGATGGAAGTATTGCGCGAGTTCGGGACGGTAAACCTCTCAACCGACGGCGTACTGCTCTCCCTTTCGCCCGTCTTCGTCGTGGTCGGCGAGCGCAGCACGCTGCTGATCCCCCTCGTGCTGGTGACGATCTGGACGGTTTACCGCACGGCCGAGCTGGCCCAGGTCCGGCGGAACGAGGCGACTCACGACGCCCTCACGCAGTTGCCAAATCGACGGCTCTTCGACGAGTACCTGCACCGAGCGGTCCTTTCCGCCCGGCGCACCGGGCAGCGGGTGGGCCTCGTGCTGATCGACCTCAACGGCTTCAAGGGGATCAACGACCAGTTGGGCCACGACGTCGGCGACGAAGTCCTGCGCAAAGTGGCCTCCCGGATGAACCATGTGTGCCGTTCGTCGGATCTTCTGGCCCGCATCGGAGGCGACGAGTTCGCCCTTGTCCTGCCCCACATCGGCTCGGTTGCCGCCGCCATAGGAGTGGCCGAGCGGGTACAGGCCACGTTCTCGGAGGCGTGCGTGGTCGAGGACTTCCCGGTGCCGGTCGGGGCCAGCTTCGGAGTGGCCGTACTACCGGACCATGCTCACGACTCGGAGACGCTCGTCCGGCGGGCGGACGAAACCATGTACTCGGCGAAGTACGGAGGGAAAGGTGTCGCCGTCTACGAGCCGGGTTCCAACAGTCCCGGTATCGGCCGGGTCGGCTTGCTCGCAGACGTCGCCGAGGCCCTGCGGACCGACCAGTTCTTCCTCGAGTACCAGCCCCAGATCAGCCTGCTGAGCGGTCACGTCGTCGGTGTCGAAGCGCTGGTCAGATGGCGCCACCCGATCGCCGGCGTCCTGCCCCCGGTGGAGTTCATCGAACTGGCCGAGCAGACAGAACTCATTGGGGCCATCACTGAATGGGTCCTGCGCCGGGCGCTGACCCAGTGCGAGTCCTGGCGGAAGCAGGGCCAGCAGCTCCGGACCGCGATAAACATTTCAGCCCGCAATATGCACGATGTTCGTTTTCCTGATCTGGTGGCTCGCTTGATGGGCGAAACGGGCGTAAATCCGGGTGACGTCGACCTCGAGATCACAGAGAACACCATCGGCCCGGACCGCTCCACCACGCATTCGGTGTTGAAGAGGCTCCGCGACAGCGGGCTCTCGATTTCGATCGACGACTTCGGGACCGGCTACTCGTCGATGGCTCAGCTGCGGGAGCTGCCCGTCGACCGCCTCAAGATCGACCGTAGCTTCGTGACGAACATGGCCCGCGACGAGAGGGACGCGCTCATTGTCCGGGCCATAGTCCAGCTCGGTCAGGCCCTCGGGATCGAGACCTTAGCGGAAGGCGTGGAAGACGCCGGCGTTGCGGAGATGCTCCTCGAGCTCGGTTGCACGACGGCTCAGGGATGGCTCTACGGCAAGGCGATGCCACCGGAAATGATCGGCCCGCGTCTGTGGGCACCAGGGGGCCGACCGACCGCCGGAGCGCAACTGGGACTGGAAAGAGCCGGGCGGTGATCCTCGTCTTCACAGTCGCCCTGGCGGCGCTGTCTGTCCTGGTGTGTGGCGGCTCTCTCGAGAACCTGTCCCGGGTGAAGATCAAGGCGCGCTGGAGCATTGTGGCGGCCCTGGTCCTGCAGATCCTCATTATCTCGGTCATCCCCAGAGACGTGCCGGGGTGGTTGGGCTCAGGGCTGCATTTGGCGTCATATGGGCTGGCCGTCTGCTTCCTAGTACGGAACCGCCATATCTCCTGGCTGTGGTTGGTGGGTCTCGGTGGTCTGTCCAATCTGGTGGCGATCGGGGCCAACGGTGGAGTGATGCCGGCGTCGCCGGTGGCATTGAGCGCGGCGGGACGCGTGCGTCACCCGGGCGAGTTCCTGAACTCGACGAGCCTGCCTGACCCGCACTTGGCCTTTCTCGGAGACAACTTCTCGGTCCCGCGCACGTGGCCATTGGCCAACGTGTTCAGTACCGGTGACATCATCCTGGCCTTTGGGATCTTTCTTCTGCTGCACTCGGTGTGCGAGTCCCGGCTGGCCTTGGCCGCCCACCGGAAGCGTTCGCTCGCGCTGACGGGCCATACGGTTGGTGCGGTAGGGCCGGGAACACACGGGTGACGGCTTAGACGGCCGGGGCTGTGCGGTAAAGCCCGTCAGCGCTCAACCAGCGCACCGCGAACGGGCCCAGGCGGAGCAAGTCCGAGGTTTCGAGGCCCAACAGGTCGACGATCGGGCGTAGATCCAATACCGCGAGCACATCCGGCGACACGTAAGCGGTGGTCTCGGAGACATTGGCCAAACCGAGCATGGGCCCGTACCGGGAGTGGTGCCGGGCCCAGGCAAAGACGCTCGGGTGGCCGCTGTCGAGGACCTCTACGGTCCCCGTGCCGTGAAGGGAGCGGCACGCCTTGCGAGCCTCTACGAGCCGGCGAAAACCCGCCCACACCGTGCCCGCCACCGTGTGAGGGTCGTGGCGCTCCGACATCTGGGTCTCGTCCATCGCGGGCCGGTGGCGCCACCGGCTGTCGCCCGCTCGCTCCGGGTCGACCTGGTTGGTCTCATCGTCGCCTAGCCCGAGCTCGTCGCCCATGTAGATCATCGGTACGCCACCGAAACCGAAGGCCAAGGCATAAAGCAGGAGCAGGCGGGCGGTGCCCTGCCCGACCTGGGCGGGGTCGCCCGCTTCGAGCCCGGCTGCCACTCCGCAGAGCGCTGACGCCATCCCGCATGTGCGCTCGTCGCCGGTTTGGGGATTGGCAGAAAAGGCCGTGCCTCGGCCGAAAGACATAGGGAAGTCGCCCCGATAGAACTGGGCCAGGAACCGCCGGTGGGCGCGGCCGTCCCAACCCACAGACGCCGCGTCCAGGTCCGAGACAGCCCAACCGATGTCGTCGTGGCAGCGGACGTAGGTCAGCCACGTTGTCCCCGCCGGTGGCTGGGGCAGCCGGCCGAGAGCGGCCGTGGCCAGACGGGCGTCGCGGCTGGCCAGCATGGACCAGCCTTGGACCATCAGCTGGTTGTGGTAGGCCAACTGGCATTCCCGCCGTTGACGTTCATGTTCACCCAGGTACGGGACCAGGTCGTCGGGCCCCACGATGGCTTCGGCCAGCAGTATGCTCGCCGGCGCGGCTATGCCCAGCGCGGCGCGCAAAGCTTGAGCGATCAGGTGGGCCTCCGGCTGGTTCTGGCTGTTGGTGCCAAGACGCTTCCAAGTGAAGGCGACGGCGTCCAACCGGACGATTTCCACGCCCAGGTTGGCCAAGTGCAGCAGTACGTCGGTCATCTCCACCAAGACGTCCGGGTTGGCCCAGTTGAGATCCCACTGGAACTCCCGGAAAGTCGTCCATACCCACGCTTGCATCTGCTCAACCCACGTGAAGTTGCCGGGCGACATCGTCGGGAAGACCTCCGGCAGGGTGGCTTCGTAGTCGTCCGGACCGGTGCGGTCCGGGAAGGTCAAGTACAGGCCCCGGTGATAGGCGGAGCCCTGCCGCGCCCGCACGGCCCACTCGTGATCGGAGCTGGTGTGGTTCATGACCAGGTCGAGACAGGTGCTGATGCCAGCGTCCCGGAGCGAACCGATCAACTCCTCGAGGTCGGAAAGCGTGCCCAAGGCAGGGTCAGGACGCCGATAATCGTCGATGGCGTAGCCGCCGTCGCTGTTGCCCGCCCGGCCGCGCAACACCGACATCAGGTGGAGTACGTCGACGCCCAATTCCCGCAGGTAACCAATGCGGCGGGCCACGCCCTGCAGGTCACCACCAAGCCGGTCGGCGTACGCGGCATAACCGACCCGTCCGGGACGGAGGTACCAGTCGACATCGCGCTCACGTTCCCGGTCGAGCGCAACCAGTGCCGCGGTGCGAGCCCGGGCCGCGGCGCTGGCCCGGGCCACCACCGCGGCCCCGACGGCCTGGGCCTGCCCCGGGTACAAACCGGCCAGGGCAGACGCCAGGTCGTCGTGCCAATCCTCGACCCGGGCCCGGACCTCCATGTCCGTCACCGGGCTCTCACCTCGACAAGTCACCCAAGGTGCCTATGGCACGGAGCCCGGGCTCGCAGATAATGAAATCAGGCTCATCCCTTCACGGCTCCGGACGTGAGACCCGACACGACCGACTTGCGGAACACCAACACCAGGATGGCGATGGGGACGACCGCGACCACGCTGGCGGCGAACAGGGTCCCGTAGGGCACGGTGAACTGGGAACCGAACGTGGCAATACCCACCGGGATGGTGCGGTAATTGTTCTCGATGTTGTCCGAGAGCGCCATCAGGAACTCCGTCCAGCAGGCGGTGAAGGTAAAGACGGCGGCGGTGAAGATGCCGGGCTTCACCTGAGGCACGATGATGGACACCAGGGTGCGGACCGGCCCGGCCCCGTCGACACGAGCGCTCTCCTCCATCGACATCGAGATCCCGAGGAAGTAGTTGCGCAGTATCCATATGGCGAAGGGCAAGTTGAAGGCGGTATATGGGAATATGAGGGCCTGGTAGCTGTTGAGCCAACCCAGGTCGCGCATGATCAGGTAAAGCGGGGCGATGACCGCGATCTGCGGGAACACCGAGATCATGAGCAAGGCCACCATCATCGGGTACTTGCCCCTGACGGGGAGGCGTGAGAGGGCGTAACCGGCCAGGGTGCCCAGGAAGAGCACCAGGGCGGTCGAGCAGCAGGCGACGACGACCGAGTTGAGGATGTAGCGGCCGAAGGTGTAGTCGCTGAAGGCGACTTGATAGTTGGACGTGGTCACCGGGTTGGGGAAGTACTGGGCTGGGCTGGCTCCCACACCGGCGGTGTTCTTGAAGCTGGAGGCCACCATCCAGTACATGGGCAGCAGGACGAACAGCGCTATCAAGAGGGAAAACAGGTTGACCCAGTTTATCCAGCGCCTCCAGCCGTGGCGGGTGCGACTACGCATTGATGGTTTCCTTTCCAACCTGGGTCTTGAAGGCGCGCAAGAAGACGAGGCACACGACCAGCACGATCAGCGCCGTGGTGGTGGCCACGGCGGCGCCGGGACCGAACTCCAGGTCGGTGAACATGGTGTTGTAACCCAACATGGCCAGGGACTCGGTAGAGGTACCGGGCCCGCCGGTGGTGAGCACGTAGGGGAGGTCGAACAAACCGAAGGCTTGCAGCGTCCGGAACAGGACGGCGATGCCG
>PMLI01000172.1 GCA_003158835.1 Acidimicrobiaceae bacterium | reverse complement strand
CGACAGCTCGATAACGGTCACCGCCCCCCGATATCGTGGAACATGCGTTCCCTTTGAATAGGGGTCACCGCATCGCCGGCTCTGGGCTGGCCAGTCAGAGACAAGTCATGCCGTCAGGAGCTGGTCCATGTGTGAAACGCTCGCGGAGCTGAAGCAGGCCGCCACCGCCGTGGTCGCTCTCTTTGAGGCTGCCCTCGTACCTCGCGGTCGCCTCCCACAGGTGCTAAGGGATGCCGGTGCTATCGAAAGGATGATGGCGACGGTTGCCTCCCTTGCCGCTGCACACATGGCTGGTAGCGGCCCGAGATCGACAGCCGTTCGCCAAGCGGCGCGAGACCTGGCCCATGCCTCTGGTACCTCCATTAGCGAGGCGACCAGGGCGCTCGAGGCCAGCAAACAAGTGCAATCACAGCCTGAGGTGGCCGCCGCCGCCAAGGCTGGGGGGCTGTCCCGCCAGCAGTTGGCTCTGGTAAGCGGCGCCGTAGCCGCCAACCCTGACGCCGCTGACAGGCTCCTCAAGCTGGCCACGACCGGGTCATTGCAGGAGCTGGCCGACGAGTCAGCCCGGGCTCGTGCCGCCCATCAGGACCTCGACGCTTTGCGTAAGGCTGCTCATGCCGCCCGCAGGCTGCGCCAGTTCACCGACCCGCTCGGCACCTGGCACCTACACGCGCACGGCACGCCGGAGGACGGGGCAAAGATCATGGCGGCAATCACTTCTTCGGCCGACAAAGCCTTCACTGCAGCTCGCAAGGAAGGCAGGCGAGAACCACCTGAGGCTTACGTGTTCGACGGGCTGGTCGGAATGGCCACCTCCGGGGTGGCCTGCACTCCCCGTACGGACATAATCGTGCGAGTTGACCAGTCCGCTCTAGTCCGCGGTTACGCCGTCGATGGTGAGATTTGCGAGATTGCCGGGTTCGGCCCCGTAAGCCCGCAAGTGGTCATCGACATCATGGACACGGGCGACCCGTTCCTGCGGGCGGTAGTGAGCAAGGGCAAGGAGATAGTCGTCANNAGGCAAGGAGATAGTCGGCGTTGCCCATCTCGGGCGGCGCCCCAACGCCTACCAGCAGACGGCGCTCGACTGGCTCTACCCGACCTGCGCGGCCGAGGGGTGCGGGACTCGGGCCACCTTTTTACAGACGGACCACCGCGAGGATTGGGCCCGCATTCACATGACCGTCGTCGACCTCCTGGACCGCCTCTGCAAGTTCCATCACGGCCTCAAGACATACCAGGGCTGGCAGCTGGCCGAGGGCAGAGGCAAACGGCCCTTTGTTCCACCCGGCCATCCTCTCCATCCCGGACACTCTCCGGCCGGCCATCCCTCAAAGTGCGCCGCAACCGAGACCTCCAACGCGCCCGGCCCGGCGCCGCCCCACCCCCGGGTCATCTCCCGAGTCACCCCAACCTGCGTCGCCCCTCCCGGTGTGGTCCCACCCTGCTCAGAGGCGGGGCCGTGACGAACCGTCTCTCCCTAGCGACAGCAGTCCTACTCGGCATACAGCGCCTGAAGAGCCTTGCCGCCCAGTCATGGCGTCGCTATCGTCCCGCCGCCCCCTTTAGGAGCGCGACGGTCGACGGCGGGTCTCTAGTCGGTGGTCCGCTTACGGAACAGGTACGCTGCCAACGGCGCACACACGATGATCAACCCGAAGGACCACGCCAACGCCGCCGCCAGCGGGTGCACCACGGGCCAAGACGGATTGGGGGGAAGCGGGTTGGGGTTGCCGAAGAGGTTGCGGACCTCCGACGTCACCGAGCTGACGGGGTTCCAGTCGGCGATAACCCGCAGCCAGGACGGCATGTGGCGAGTGGGCACCAGCGCGTTCGAGACGAAGGCGAGAGGGAAGATAACGACGAAGCCGACGGACATGGCCGATTCGGGAGCCTTGGCGAACAGGCCCAGGCAGGCGGTCGGCCAGGTCAGCGCGTAGCTGAACAGGAGCGCAACTGCGAAGCCACCGAGGACGGACCACGTGCCGTGGCCCGTGCGCCAGCCCACGGCGAGGCCCGTAACGGCGACGATCGTGGCGCACACCATCGCCGACAACAGGTCGGAGATCGTGCGGCCGACGAGGACCGATGCCCTCCACATGGGCAGGGTCCTAAAACGCTCGATCATCCCGCTGGCGAGATCGGTCGCCAAGCCGATCCCTGTGCCCATGGAGGAGGTAACCAGGTTCATGGTGAGCAGGCCGGCCACGGCGAAGCTCGTATAGCTGGCACCACCAGGCAGGGACATCCCAGCGCCGAAGACGTAGATGAACAACACAGTGAACAGCACGGGTTGCACCGTCACGTCCGACAGCTGCATGGGTTCGCGGGCGATATGGACCAGATTGCGGCGGGTCATGACGGCTACGTCCCGGATACGGCTGAATACCTGAGCCAAGGCGCCAGGGCCCCCGGAACCAGCCGGCCACTGCGGCACCGTCGCTCTGCGATCCGGCGTGGTGAGGGTGGTCGCCGTCATATCGGAACCTCCTGGAGGCTGGGCCCCGGCGTGCCGCTCGCACTTTCAGGCCCGCGAGAACCGTCTTGGCGCCTTGTCCCGGCGTCGCCGTCCTCGCTGTCCCCACCGCCTGCGCTGCCATCCTCGCTGTCCGCACCGCCGGCCCCGCCCTCCTCCCCACCTTCGGTCGGCCCGCCCGTGAGGACAAAGAACACGTCGTCCAGAGACGGCTGTCTAAGCTCCACGTCGTCGACCGAGACACCGGCCACGTCGAGGGCACGGACCACCAGCGTTGCCAGGCCGCCCCG
>PMLI01000169.1 GCA_003158835.1 Acidimicrobiaceae bacterium | reverse complement strand
CGGCCTGCAGTTCTACTCGGGCAACTATCTCGTCGGCCAGGGCGCGGGCTGCGACACCGCGCTGGCGGTGCCGCCTCTGCCAGGTCCGTCCGGTCACTGCTACCGCCAGGGCGAAGGGTTCGCGCTGGAGACCCAACACTTCCCGGACTCGCCGAACGAATCGTCTTACCCGACGACCGAGCTTGACCCCACCCAAACGTACTCACAGATCACCATCTTCCAGCTCTCCAACAGCTAGGAAATCCCAACGCCCTGCTACGACCTAGTAGTAGGGCATCCCGCCGAGCCCGGCGCTCCGCTCCCTAAGAGCGGGCACCGGGCTCATTGGCGTACCACGGGCCCGGTTGGCCAAGCGGTCAGCGAGCGAGGGACAAACCGTTGTTGATGACCAGTTCCACGGCCCTGACGTGCTGGCAGGGCCCCTGTCTTAGGCGTTCACGGCCACCGGGTACGCTGGACATACCGACGTTGCACCCGCCCGACGGCAGAGAGAAGAGCATGCCATCACCACGGCCGCATAGCCAGGGACCGTCTACTGGTGCACCGCTGATCTCGGACGCCGCCATCGGGCCTGACACCCCACCCGATGCCAAGGACGCCTTCAAGCTGCTGGTGGAGGGGGCAGGCGAGTACGCCGTGTTCACGCTCAGCCCCAGCGGGGTCGTATCGACCTGGAACCGGGGGGCCGAGCGGATCAAGGGGTACCAGCGGGACGAGATCGTCGGCCAGCACTTCTCCGTTTTCTACCCGGCCGGACAACGCGAGACCGGCGAACCCGACCGGGAGCTCCGCACCGCCATCGCCGAGGGGCGGGTGCAAGCCGAGGGCTGGCGGGTGCGGCGGGACGGCAGCCAGTTCTGGGCCAACGTGATAATCACCCCCCTGTGGGACGGCGCCGGCAGGTTGCGGGGCTTTGCCAAACTGACCCGCGATGAAACCGACCGTCGCTGCGCGGCGGCGACCAATGAGCAGCTGGCCCGCATCGCCGAACAGGAGCGCATCGCCTCAGCGCTGGCCGACACCATGGCCCGCCGGCTGTTCACCATCGGCCTCCAGCTGAGCGGCGTACTGAGGCTGACGGCGGGCTTGGAGGTCCGCCAACGGATCCAGGCGGCGATCAACGAGGCTGATAGCGCCATCAAGGAACTGCGCCGAGCCGTTTTCAACCCGGGCCCGAAACCCGGCCAGGACTAGGCCGCTGTCTCAGTTGTTGGGGAGAGGTGAGCTCGGTCCACCGCGTGGCTCCGCCGCGCCGTGCTCGCTCAATTCCCGGCCGGCAACGAGCGTCGCCCGGTTGACCAGCAGGCGATCAACTAATCGCCGCTCGAGATAGGTGTCGAAAAGGGCGAACCTCCCCTCCTCGAGCTTGAAAACGGCGAGTTCGGCGGGCCCGCCGACAGTGAGGGTGCCGGTCCGTGCCTGCAGCCCGATGGCCGCGGCCGGGCGCCTGCGGGCAGCACCAATGGCGGCCCTGGCTAGACGAGCAACCGCCGACGGGAGCCAAGATCCGCGCCGGTGCCCTCCGCGCCGCCGACGTGAGGCCAATGGGACCGGGCCCCGCTCATCTGGGTGAGAGAGACCTTCACGAAGCAGTCGCGTTCGGGGGCCTCGCTGTGGGAACGGAGCGGGAGCGACCGCAGCGAGACCGCCAGGGCCTCATCGCTAACTTCCTCGCCGATGCCTCTCACCATGACGGTCCAGCCATCCTCGTCGTCTTCGTCAAAGTGGTCGGCGCTGAAGGCGACCACGGAACCGTTTACGGCTCGGCGCAGGACCGAGCACTGGGCGACCCGGAACAACAGATGTTCGTCCTCGAGAACGAACGACACGGTGTAGATCGCCGGCCGGGCGCCCACGCTCGCCGCTACCCGACCGATCCCGGCCTGAGACAGGTAACGCCGACATTCGCTGACGCTGAGCATCTCGGTCACCGGACGGTCCCCCACAGCACCAGTGTGAACCGCGGCGGAGCCGAGCTGGCAGAGGCGTTGGTCCCTGGTACCCCGCCAAGCGGCGGTACGCCGTACCCGCCGAGTGCCTGTGGGGGCTACCGGGCGCCCGGCCGCCCCCACCCGCCGGCCGGCGCCTCGGGGTGGGCACCGACCCCTTCCAGTCCGGCCGGGGCATGCACCCAGCCGTTACCCGAGACCGGGGCCGGTGCCGCTTCCATCTCGGGCGCCCAGTCTGAGGGCTTGGGCAGCGGAGCGGCCATCTTGACGCGGTTCACATGGGCGTCGACGAGCCGCTCGTGATAGGCGCCGAAGACCTCCAGGAAGGCTTCCACCTTGTAGGGGCGCCCGTCTATGCCGCGGCCCTTCCTCCCCTCGATCACCGATTCGACGTCCTCGCCACTCAAGGTTTTGTGGCTTTCCAGGGCGTGGGCCACGGCAAAGACCTCCGATTTGTTGTCTTCGAGGAGGTCGCCGGAACGCTGCAGGAGCTCACGGAGCCTCTCCTCGACCCTGTTGCCCACCTCGCCGCGCATCAACTCGCCTTCGCCCTGGTCCGGCGGCAACCCGCCCATGGAACGACGGGCGCCGTGCGAAGCAATCGTGTTCCCCATCCCCCAATAACCTTCCATGAGACCGGCGACAACAGTGGCCGACTCGAGGTCGCCCGATACCCCCGAGGACGAGTCACCGGCGAAGAACTTCCGCTCCCCGGCCAGCGAGGCCAGGCTCACCATCACGTCCGCCTCGTACTCGCTGCGCCAGCTAGTGAACCGGTCCTCCGGCTTGATGGACGAGACCATGCCCAAGTAGGTACCACCCTTTTCGATTGTGGCCAGGTCGATCTCCAGGTGTTTGCGCACCCGGTAGGCGACCACGGCGTGACAGGCCTCGTGGATGGCCACCGCATGACGCTCGCGTTCGACGTACTCGACGTCTTCGGGCGGCCCCAGATCCTTCAGTCTCTTGGCCTCCAGCACGTCGGCCCACGTGATGGCCGCATGGTCGCGCCGCAGGGCCACGATGAGGGACTCGTTGACCTGGTCCTTTATGGTGGCGCCAGTGGCGTACTGGGTTATGGTGGCCAATTTGTCCATGTCGGCCGGCGTGAGATCGTGGCTCACCTTGTCGAAATAGCCCTGGTAGGTGCGGGCCCGGCCCGCTTTAGAGGGGTAGCCCACCTTGTATATACGATCGATACGGCCCGGGCGCAATAGGGCATCGTCCAGCGAGTTCGGCATGTTGGTGGCCATCATTATGAGGATGCGGTACTTGGGGGGCGGCTTCGGCTTGAACCCCAGGGCCCGCCGCACAACCCGGTTCATGAACCCGCGTGGCTTGGACAGGCCCGACATCTCACTGAGCAGCGCTTGCAGGGTGCCCATGCCCCCGCCGCCGCCCATACCACCCATGACCATCCCTCTGTCCCTGGCCCCCCTCCGGCCTTGCGGACCGGACGACCCGTCGGGCGCGTAATTGTGGGTGCAATTGGCAAAAAGGGCACTGACGCTGCTGTCGGAGAGGTAGGAGCCCCCGTGGCAGTCGCCGCTCGTCCACGGCCAGGGCTGCATCCCCTGGACGCCGCCCGGCCCGAAGACACCACCCCCCGTCAGGGCCCCGCGGCTGCCGAGGGAGTCGGCCTCGTCGAAGAACACGATCACCCCGCCGTAGCGCACGGCCAGTTTGCGGAGCTTGCGGAACAGGGACTTGACCTTCAGGACCCCGACTCCCATGAACATCTGGATAAAGGCCCCCGGGTCGACGAAGACGAACGGCTTGCCCGTCTCGCCCGCCACGGCTTCGGCCATCAGCGTCTTGCCCGTTCCCGGCGGGCCCCACAGAAGAATGCCGCCCGGCACATAACCCCCCCTGGCCTCGATCGAGCCGGGGTCCTCCAGGAAGACGATGCTCTCCTTTACCCGGGCCAAAACGGCGTCCTGGCCCCAAACATGGCTGAACCGGGTCTTGACATCGTCGGGGAAATAGACGTCGACCCCGCCTTTGGACAGGAACCAGAAGATGGCGGCGAACTGCCCGACGGCTATTACGAGGATGAAGACGACATAAGCCAGGTACCCGAGGACGCTGACGAGCTTCCCGGGGAGCGAGAAAAGGGCCGTTACGGGGTTCTCGTGCAACGCCGCGCCGGCGATCACGGCAGCGGCGGCGATGAGCAGCACGACCGTGAGAACCCTTTTGGCGCGGTAACGGGCCCAGTCGCTGAAACGAAGGGTGCGCCTCGACAGCCGGCCGAAGACATTGTCGGACCACAAATGGTTCCAGGCCCCGGAGCGCTCGCTGATCAGGTAATGGATCTGGCGGGCGAGCTCCGCCGCGAACAGGACCGTCAGCCACCACTTGGTGTTCCAGGTTTGGATGAGGCCGTCCCGGACGCTGAGCAGCGGGTCGGAGGAAAGGGCGTACCAAAACAGGACGCCCCAGATCGCCGCCATGAACACGAGCAGCCGGGAGCGCACCCAAAACGGGCGTGGTTTCTTGGTCTCCCAGCGGGGCGCGACTTCGACTACAGGTTCCTCGACGGGGATCTCCGGCGCCCCACCACCGCCGAAAACGGGGCCGGCGCCACCGGCACCGGCACCACCGTCACCACCGG